>JBGSTO010000325.1:0-5690 GCA_041736465.1 Anaerolineales bacterium
CAAAGTAACGATCACCCTGGGATTGATCGCCTGAATCTGGCGTTCCAGGTACTCGTTGCACGCCTGAAGCTCGTCGGGCAGCGGGTCGCGATTGCCTGGCGGGCGGCATTTGACCACATTCGTAATGAAAACGTCCTCCCGTTTCAGGCCGTTTTTCCCCAGCAGCTCTTCCAGGAAGCGCCCCGCCGCACCCACAAAAGGCCGCCCCTGTTCATTCTCATGAAACCCCGGCCCTTCACCGATCAGCATGATCTCCGCCTTCACCGGGCCTTCGCCGGGAACGGCGTTCTTACGCGAATGGCTCAAAATGCAGCGGGTGCATGCCGATACTTCCTTCGCCACCTGCTCTAAATCTTGTTTTGAGTCCAACCATACCTCCTTGATTGCTCTTACCCGTCACTGCGAGTACCCCACGGCGCCATAGGGCCCTTCAATCCGGATTAATCCATCCCCGGAGAGCTCGCCGCACTCGTGGATCGCCGCACTCGTAGGGGCAAAGCATCCGGCTAAATCGACCTGCTCCTGTCGCGCCGCTCTCCAGCCGGATGCTTTGCCCGCTGCGCGAGTCTGGAATGGCTGCCGGACCGTCGCCCTCTTTCTATTCATACCCTCGCTCCCGCAGCCACTCAAGATAACTCACGCCCTGCAGCCTCTCCTCCATCAAATCCGCCGTCATAATCCAGGCATCCTCCTGATTATCCAGGTAATAACGCGGCCGGTCGCCTACCACCTTGAAACCAAAGCGCTGGTAAAGCGCCTGCGCCGCATGGTTGCCGGCGCGCACCTCCAGCGTTCCCAGGATTGCCTTGCGCCGGATGCCTTCTTCCAGAACATGCGCCAGCAGCAAGCGGCTGATGCCCTGCCCGCGCTGCTCGGGGTGCACCGAGATCGTCGCAACGTGCACCTCATCCACTACCATCCACGCCACCACCACACCCACAACCTGCGCCGGCCCATCGCCGGTTACCTTCTCCGCCACCATCGAGATCGAATGCTGGTTTTCTCGCAGCTCCGTTTCGTAAGCGCGCTCCGGCCAGGGCAGGCTGAAAGAAAGCCGGTCGATTTCTCTCACCCGCTCCAAATCCGCCTCTTGCATGTGGCGAATAGTCACCTCTGCCCTTGGAAGATCAGTCATTCCCTTGCCCTGCGCCTGCTCTCACTATCCTTATTTGATCTGTCATCCTGAACGAAGTGAAGGATCTAGATCCTAGTGCGTGGCCCACTACGTGTGACCAGCTATTCCGGTATCGGATCGTTGTAGTGCAGGTAAACAGGCGCCAGTGCAGCCGGGTCGTCCACCTCGCCGGCCTGCCATCTTTTCCAGGCCAGCTCTGCCAGGAAAGAAGGTCGTCGCAAGGAATGAGCGGGCGAAGCCAACACCACGTACTTGTGCCGACGGCGCAGCAAACGCTGTTCTGCTGCATTCAGCTCGCCGCACACCAGGGTTGGCACACGGATGCGTTGGTTGAGCTGCAGGGCGGTCAGCACCTCCACCGGAGCAGAAGCCGACCAGCCGCCCTCCTTCTCCTGGTACCAGCCCACTGCCAGGCGCCCGCGCCCCGCCGACAGCACCGCCGCCAGCTCCAAATCATCCACAGTCTGCTGGGCAGCCGCCAAAATATCCAGGCTTGGGATGCCCACCAGCGGCAGGTGCTGCGCCAGCGCCATACCTTTAGCCAGCGCCAATCCGATGCGCAGCCCGGTAAACGACCCAGGGCCAAGCGCCACCCCCAGGGCAGACAGCGCCCCTGTTTTAAGCCCCATGCGCCGCAGCATATCCCGCACCGCAGGTCCCAGCTCAACCGTGTGGAAATCCCTGCTGCTCCACACCTGCTCCGCCAGCACCTGCTCGCCGTCATACAGCGCCAGCCCAACCGTTCGCGTGGAAGTGTCAATCGCCAGCAGCATCACCGCACCCCGTAGATCTGCCGCTGCAGTTCGTCCAGCATGCGCTGGTAGCGCTTTCCTGCAGCCACAATAACCAGGTCGCGCTGGTTTTCATCCACCATGCGCATCCGCACCAGCAGATGTTCACGCGGCAGCACTCGCTCGATGCGATCTGCCCACTCAACCACCAGCGGTCCCTGGGAAAGCATATCGTCCAGGCCAAGCTCTTCCGCCTCCGCCGCAGATGCGAGGCGGTAGGCATCTAGGTGATACAGGCGTTCGCCCCCCGCTCCCCGGTACACATTCACCAGCACGAACGTCGGGCTTGAAACTGCATCCAGCGATCCCCAGCCCGTCGCCACCCCCTGCACCAGGGTCGTTTTTCCCGAGCCCAGGTCGCCGGTCAGGCAAATCGTATCGCCGGCCTGCAGCAGCGTACCCAGGCGCATTCCCACCCGCCGGGTTTGCTCGGCGCTGCGGCTGATAACTTCCAATGAATGGGCGTTTAGAATAGGCATAGCACACAGGATTATACAACGCGCCCCCGCTTCGGGGGGTCCGATTTACGGCCGGATTTCCAGGCGAGCCAGCGAAGCCGCCACTCGCTTAAGCCCCACCTTCTCAAAAAAGATATCCAGGATCTCATCATCGTCCTGAATGCGGCTGTTCAACACCATGCCATCTTCCCATACCGGGTGAGAAACGCGCATCCCCGGGTGGTAGCGCTGCTGGATCACCGGCGCGGAACCCTTTCCCGGAACCGCCCAGCGATCCCCCCCGCCGGCATACAGGTTTGCCCGGCGCGGTCGCGCCAATTGCGGCGAATCGACCAGTTGATCGGGGATATCCTCCAAAAACCGCGAAGCCTCCACCGCCTCCTGGTAGCCGAACAAACTGCGGAACTGCGAATACACCAGAAAAAGGCGGTCCTTCGCCCGGGTGATGCCCACATACAGCAGGCGGCGCTCCTCCGCCATTGCGTCGGGATCTTCGAAAGAGCGCGAATGCGGCAGCGTGCCATCGTTCAAACCCACGATAAACACCACCGGAAATTCCAGGCCTTTGGCGGCATGCAGGGTCAGCAAGGTCGGCGCGCTGCCGTTCGTCACCACCGTGTCTTGGTCCGAAACCAGCGCGATCTGCTCCAGAAAAGCAGTCAATCCTTGCTCCTGGTATTCGGCTGCCAGCCTGCGCAGCTCCTGCACGTTTTCCCAGCGATCCCGGCCCTCATCCGTACCGTCATCGATATAGCTGCGGTAATCCACACCCGCCAGGATATGGTCGATCAGGTTCAGCGGCTCCGTCCCATCCTCGCAAGTGCGCCAGTCCAACAGCATCTCGGCGAATTTCGCCAGCGTCTCTGCGCTCCGCCCGCCAATCGCCTTGCGGTGCGGCGAATCAACCTGTTTAGCCATTTCCAGCAGCAGCATCCCCGAACTGAGATGCTGTTTTTGCGCGTACGTGCGCAGCGCCAGGAAAGTTTTATTCCCGATGCCGCGCGCCGGTGTATTGATCACCCGTGTCAGGCTGATTTCATCGTTGGGATTGTGCACCAGGCGCAAGAAGGCAATCACATCCTTCACCTCACGCCGCCCATAGAAACGCTGCGCCCCCACCAGCCGGTAGGGCAGGTTGTTGCGCAGAAAGGCCTCTTCCAGCAGGCGCGATTGGGCGTTGGTGCGGTACATCACCGCAAAATCGCCGGGCTTGAACTGCCCGCGCGCCGCCGAGGTAGCAATCGTCTCCACCACAAATTCAGCCTCGTTGCGGTCGTCGTACGCCTCGTACAGCGTGATCTTATGCCCCTGGCCTCGCTGCGTGAACAGGCGCTTGGGGATGCGGTAGGGGTTGCGGTCGATCACCGCCGTCGCCACATCCAAGATCGACTGCACAGAGCGGTAGTTCTGCTCCAGCAGGATCACCTGGGCGTCAGCGTAGTCCTTCTCGAAGCGCTGCACATTGCGGTAATCCGCCCCGCGCCAGCCGTAGATCGACTGGTCTGTGTCGCCCACCACGTACAGATTGCGGTGAAAAGAAGCCAGGTGCCGCAGCAGGCTGTACTGCGCCTGGTTGGTATCCTGGAACTCATCCACCAGCACGTGCTCGAAGCGCCGCGCATAGCGTTCGCGCACCGCCGGATCCTGCTCCAGCAGCAGCGCCGTCCACAGCAGCAGGTCATCGAAATCCAGCGCATTGCTTGCCAGCAGCAGCTCCTGGTAGCGGCGGTACACCCGCAGCGCCACCTCATCCCGGTACGTCTGCACCGGGAAATCATCCGGCAGGATCAGCTCGTTCTTCGCATTCGAGATCAGCGCGTGGATCGCCTGCGGGCGGTACTGCTTCTCATCCAGATTCATCTCGCGCAGCGCCGCCTTGACCACCGCCACCTGGTCATCCGAGTCATAGATCACAAAATTGCTCTCGAAGGGCAAATGCTCCGCCTCGCGCCGCAGCAAGCGCGCGCAGGTCGAGTGGAACGTGCCCAACATCAAACCGCGCGTATTCTCCCCCAGCAGATCCACCACGCGCTGCTCCATCTCCCGCGCCGCCTTGTTGGTGAACGTCACCGCCATGATATTGTACGGTCGCACGCCCAGCACCCCGATCAGGTACGCGATGCGGTGGGTCAGCACCCGCGTCTTACCGGAGCCTGGTCCTGCCAAAACCAAAATCGGCCCCATCCCCGCCGAGACGGCTTGCTGCTGTTGCACGTTGAGACCTTCGAGCAGATTCATACCCGGAGATTGTACCGTCCACAGAGAGGCGTGTCAACAAGATGGAGCTGCCAACGGATTTTTATCGCGGATTTCTCGGATTACGGCGCCTGTCCACTTGTAGGACAAGCTGTTAGCTTGTCCCTCCCACCCAAATCCCTCGCCTGCACAGACCCACCGCTAAAAATTCGACTGTGGGGTAGCATTGTAGGGGCAGGTCTTCGAGATCGCTGGCAAGGCGCCCGGCTGAAAAACCAGGGCTGCTGGCGAGGCGACGATACAGGGTAAGACCTGCCCGTGAGATGATCGGGAATTACGATCGTCTCAGGGCAGGTCGTGGCGCCTGAGGGTGGAGCTGTCCTGACAGAAGCGATGCAATTCCGCCAGAATCCATTGCTCGTACTGGCCCGCCGCAACGGAATCAGCCGCGTGGTTAATCCCCCACCACAGGCGGCTGGTAAGGAGATATGCCTTCCAACGTCTTCATCTCTTCCTGCTGGGCAAAGAACAGATCCCAGCGAAGCTGCAAATTCATCCAGAAGGCAGGCGTGTTGCCGAAGTACTTAGCCAGCCGCAGGGCGGTATTCGGCGTCATCCCCCGCCTACCGTTGATCAGGTCGTTGACGCGCTGGTAGGGTACCTGAATAGCGTCTGCAAGCTTTCGCTGAGTGAGCCCCATCGGCTTGAGGAATTCCTCAAGAAGCATCTCACCCGGATGCGTCGGTGTGCGGTTGGTTGGAATGCGGATCATGTCTGTGTTCCTCTTTCAGTGATAATCAACGATCTCGACCTCTGCCGGCCCGGACTGCGTCCAGAAAAAACATATGCGATACCGGTCGTTGATGCGAATGCTGTGCTGCCCGCGTCGATCGCCAGAAAGCTCCTCCAGCCGGTTTCCGGGGGGAATGTGCAGTTCCTCGAGCAGTTCGACAGAATCCAACTGATCTAACTTGCGACCCGCTACCCGCCAGAGCGATTCCGGCAGAGCTTTCCGCGCATCTCTGGATTTGAGACCATCGAAGATATCCGAAGTGCCTTTCGTCTTGAAGCTCTTTATCACGATAATATAATAGCACGGATAATATATTA
>JBGSTO010000340.1:0-1860 GCA_041736465.1 Anaerolineales bacterium
TTACCAAACAGGTGTTCGTGGCTGCTCCTGGCGAGCAGGTATATGCTGTACAGCAGGTATTTGCTGTCCTGATCGACCCACTGCTGATGATGCAGATGCGCTCGGATTGGGGGAACCTGATCCCTGAACAAATTGCCGGCGGTTATCCCGCAGCAGGCAGTGGATTTGTGCTTCAACCCATCGAGGAAGGAAAGAGTCCCTTCCATGTGAGCGTGCAGGAGATGCTGCCAAACGAGAAGCTCGTACTGTCATTTGACGGAGGGCTGATATCTCAATTGACCTGGAGCCTGCAATCACAAGATGGGGGCTGCCAGATTCAGCTCGAGGCTGTGATTGACACGGATGTGGAGGAAATTATTCGCCAGGAAGACGAACAGGTGCGGTCGTGGCTGGAGAATATCAAGAATTACACCGGCCTTGGACGCAGCGGTTGGCAGGGAGTGCTGCGCTGGATCCTGGAGCGGCACGTCCTTCACCTGCGCGCAGATCAACGGCGGATTATCGGGATGCTGCTAGCGCTGCAGCTCGTAACCATACTGACTTTTGTGGCTGCGGTGCTGGGGCTTGGGCTGGTCAGCCTGATCGTCTCGTGGTTTAAAGCTTGATTAGAAATCCTTGTATTTAGCCGGACTTGTTGTAAAATAATGAATGAGGAACCTTGTGGCAGCGTGACAGCACCCTACCGGGTGTTTTTTATTCTCTATGACGGAGTACCCTTTGGCAACCCGCGTTGTGGAGTACGTGGATATCCATGCACAGAGAGATGAGGTGTTTCAGCTCATCCTCAACTTAACACGCCGGATGCAGCTAAGCCCTCTTTGGGGTCTGGCGAAGATCGATGCCATCAGTGCGGATTTTCCCAACCCCGGCAGCCATTATGACGTTACCCTGGTTCAAGGGGATGGCTCGCAGTACTCCACGGTGATCACCGAAAACCTGCCCGATCGAAAATTCGCCTACCGCTTGAATGTACCACGAGCAACCACGGTAGCCTGGCTGCTCCAGGAAGCAGGCGGAAAGACACGCCTGGTGTACCAGGAAGATTTCCTGATCACTGAAGGCGAGGAAGAGGAATTCACCCAGGCTGTGCGCAAAGTCGTGCGCGACTGGTTGAAAAACATCAAGAACTACACAGAACTGCGCGGGTCTGTGTTCGGGCGCATCATCCGCCTGGGTTTGGATGGCTTCTTCTTGAAGCTGCGCAAAGATCAACGCCAGGTGGTGGCGACCCTGCTGTTCTTGCAGCTAACCGGATTTCTCTCGTTTGTAATGGCCGCGCTTGCTCTGGGGATTGCGGGGCTTTTCTAACCGGGCTGCCCGGCAGCGGCTTAACCCTCTTCGTACACACAACGGAAACCGGTGTCGTCGCTGCGGTGCAGCGGCGCGGCCCAACTGCGATAGGCGCAGCGCGCCTGGTGTTTCGATTCGCGCCACGAAGCGCCGCGGAGCATGGATTTATCGAAGCCGGCTTCCATGGAATTCACCAGGGAGGTACATCCGGTCTCGTGCAGTTTTGGCAGGGCGCTCTCGGGATCCATCTCGTATACCAGCAGCTCGCGACCATCTGATGGATCATACGGGTAGGCGCCGAACAAAGACGAAATCCACTCCTGCACATTCCCAGCCATATCGGCTATACCATACGGGCTGTCGCCCTGGGGGGAGAAGCGATCGACCGGGGTGGTGGCGCCAATCTTGCTTTCACGGGTATTACACACGCCGTCTTGCCAGGCATTTCCCCACGGATACAGGCGTCCATCGGAGCCGCGGGCGGCTTTCTCCCACTCCGGTTCGGTAGGCAAGCGCAGCGCCAGGCCGGTCACCGTGCGCGCCCAACGGCAGAAAGCCACAGCATCGTGG
>JBGSTO010000367.1:0-1863 GCA_041736465.1 Anaerolineales bacterium
TCCGCGGAGGAGATTGAGGACTTCATCGTTGCCGGCGCTTTCGGCACCTACATCTCGATAGAGAGCGCCGTGCAGGTGGGTATGTTCCCCGACCTGCCGCGCCAGCGCTTCCAGCAGGTGGGCAACGCCGCCGGCGCCGGCGCCAGGGAAATGCTGGTGTCGCTGCCGCGGCGGCAGTTTGCCCAATCCTTTGCCCGGCAGGTCGAGTACGTGGAACTGTCCGCTCACCCCGGCTTCATTAACAAGTTTTCCAATGCTTTATTCTTTCCGGATGCCTATGAGGCAGGGCTCAAGTCATGAAGAAACGAAGCTGGTTGAGTGTACTGCTGGCGCTGGTTAGCACGGTGCTGCTCGCCGGGTGGTGGCGGCGGCGCAGGCCGCGCATCCAGCGCATCCCGGTGGCTGCGGTGGAAGATGATCAAAAAAGCGGCGGCACCCTGCTGGTGCAGGGCGAGCGCTTCGGCAGCCGCCAGGGACGCAGCCGGTTGGAAAAACAAAACCCAGACGGTACCTGGTCGCCGGTTGAAATTCTTTCCTGGAACGAGGCGCGCATCATCGCCCGGCTGCCCCAGGATGCCCCTTCCAACGGGCAGCTGCGTGTGCGCCGGGTAGAGCTTTTTAGCGCCTGGATGTCTGAATCCCACGGCTACACCACCTTGCGCCAGTCTCTGCCCTCCGAACCGTACGGCTACCACACGCCGGTGCAGGCCGGCGCGCCCTGGCCCACCTTCCGCCGCGACCACCGCAACAGCGGGCGCAGTCCCATCCAGGCGCGCTATCACGACGACCGTCCCTGGACTTTCAGCACCGGCAAAGGCATCTTCTCCACACCGGTGATCGACGAGCAGGGCTGCATTTACGCCGGTTCGGCTGACCACACGTTTTACGCCCTGCATCCGGATGGAAGGCTGAAGTGGAAGGTGCTGACCGGCGAGGTGATCGACTCGGCAGCCGCGCTGGGGCAGGACACGGTCACTTTCATCTCTGGGGATGGCTACATGTACCAGGCGCGCAGCGATACGGGCGAAATCCTGTGGAAATTCGAAGCGCCCCTCCAGCCGGGCGTGAGCTTCAACCGCTGGTTCGAAGGTAATGTAGCGGTGGGCTTCGACGGCAGCCTGTATGCTGGCAATTCCAACTTTCATTATTATGCCGTGGGGCCGGATGGTACATTGAAGTGGTCCTACCCCACCGGCAGCAATGCCTGGTCGCAGGCAGCTTTTGGCGATGACGGCAGCATCTACTGGGGCTCTTGCGATACTCTGGTGCATGCCGTGACTCCCCAGGGAAAAGGGCGCTGGCAGCGGCGCACCTTGGGTTTCATCTCCGCCTCGGCTGCCATCGGTTCGGACGGCAGCATTTATATCGGCTCATTCGACAGTAGCCTGTACTGCCTGGAGCCGCGTCACGGGCGGGTGAAATGGCGCTTTGCCACGCTGGATCACATCTATGCTTCGGCGGCGCTGGGCGCAGACCTGCGCGGCGAGACAACCGCTGTCTACCTGGCCTCTACGGATGGCTACCTGTACGCCCTGGATCCCAGGGACGGCGCACTGCGCTGGAAGTACTATGCCGGCGATCCCATTCGCTCCTCGCCGGTGGTGGGACCAGGGCCGGATGGCAGCGAGATCGTGTATTTCGGCTGCGGCGATGGGTGTTTATATGCGGTCAACACAATCGATGGCAGCCTGCGCTGGCGCTACGACACCACACCCGACGACCCCGAGCTGCGCGACCGCAACGACCTGAACGGCTCCCCCGCACTGGGCGAGCGCGGCATTGTCATCGGCGGCGAGCATGGTCTGATCACCTACCTGCCCTACGATTATCCCCTGCACCACCCAGAAAATGTGCGCGGGCAGG
>JBGSTO010000385.1:0-2115 GCA_041736465.1 Anaerolineales bacterium
GCGTTCCCACCGCCCCTCGCGGCCGCTGCGCTCCGAGCCGGTGACGCACTGCCTGCTGAGCCTGGCGCGCCTGGCCCACCCCGGCTGGAAGCTGCCCATCACGCTCTTCGACCTGGCGTACGCGCTGCTGCAAGCCATTGCCGGGTTGGACCTGGTGAGGGCGCAGATTCTGTCCGAATCCACCTTCCCGAAAGAGTGGTCCGGCGCCGGGGGACTGCTGGCATTCGAGGACATCGCCCCGCAGGCCCAGGAACGCATCACCTACCGCCTGGGCAATCGCTACGAGCGCCTGCGCCTGTGGCTGGCGGAATACAGCCAGGGACCCGAAGAGCCCTTCGACCACTTCCTCAGCCGCCTGTTCGGCGAAGTTCTCTCCCAACCCGGCTTCGGCTTCCACCAGGGCAGCGCCTCCCCAGACTTCCTGGCTGGCGAAATTACCGCCAACCTGATCGAATCGGTGCAAAAATTCCGCTGGTCCGCCGGCGAGATGCTGGCTGAATCCGGCCAATCCTTGGGGCGGGAATACGTGCAGATGGTGCAGGATGGCGTCATCGCCGCGCAGTACATCCGCTCCTGGCAGGCGGAAGAAACCCAGGCCGTGCTCATCGCACCGGCGTACACCTTTCTCTTGAGCAACCGCCCGGTGGACTACCAGTACTGGCTGGATGCCGGCAGCAGCGCCTGGGCAGAGCGCCTGTACCAACCGCTCACCCACCCCCATGTGTTGAGCCGCCGCTGGCCCCCCGGAAGGGTGTGGAATGCCGACGACGAGTTTCAGGCCGAACGCGAGGCGCTGCAGCGCCTGACCCTGGGCTTGCTGCGCCGCTGCCGGAGCGCGTTGACCCTGGGGCTGAGCGAGCTGGGCGAGCAGGGCTACGAGCAGCGCGGCCCGCTTCTGGCCATCTTCCAGCGCCTGCTGCGGCAGATGAGACCACCGGAAGAGGAGGCCTGAAAGCATGACTCTTTCCGCAGAAAACATCCGGCCTCGCCCCTCCCAGGAAAAAATCCGCCAATACACCCGCGGGCGCATGGGCGTGGCTGCCGTTCCTGGCAGCGGCAAGACCTGGACACTCTCCTTGTTGGCAGCCGATATCATTAAACGCGGCCTGCTGGCGGAAGATCAGGAAGTGCTGGTGGTCACCCTGGTCAATTCAGCGGTGGACAATTTCTATACCCGCGTGAACAATTTCGTGGAGAAAGCCGGTTATCTACCGCACACCGGCTACCGGGTGCGCACGCTGCATGGTCTGGCGAACGATATCGTGCGCGAGCGTCCCGACCTGGCGGGGCTGGAGCAAAACTTCCAGATCATCGACGAGCGCGAAGCCAGCGCCATCCTGAAAGAAGCGGTGCAAACCTGGCTGCGCAGCCGCCCCTATGCTCTCGATGAGTATTACCATCCCGACCTGGATGAGAACCGCCGCGATGCACTGAGCCACGATAAACTGCCCGCCCTGATCGGCGACGTTGCCCTGGCGATCATCCGCTACGCCAAAGACCAGCAGCAAACCCCCGACCGCCTGGTGGCAAAGCTGGAACAATTACCAGTACCCCTGCCGCTGCTCGAGATGGGCATCGACGTGTACAGCCTCTACCAGCGCGCCCTGCTCTACCGCGGCGCGGTTGATTTCGACGATCTGATCCGCCTGGCGTTGGGCAACCTGCAGCAAGATGAGCGCCTGCTGGAACGGCTGCGTCACCGCTGGCCCTACATCCTGGAAGATGAAGCTCAGGATTCCAGCCGCCTGCAGGAGGAAATCCTGTCCCTGCTCAGCGGCTCAGGCGCGCCCAACGCGGCACACGGCAACTGGGTGCGCGTCGGCGACCCCAACCAGGCCATCTACGAGACCTTCACCACCGCCAACCCGAGGTACCTGCGCGAGTTTATCAAGCGCAAAGGCGTCGCCAGGCGCTCCCTGCCCGAATCGGGGCGCTCCACGGCCTCCATTATCGAGCTGGCAAATACCCTGGCAAAGTGGACCAAAGAATCCCACCCGCTTCCGGCTGTGCGCAGTGCATTGGACGACGAACCCGCCATCACCCCCACGCCGCCCGGCGACCCGCAGCCCAACCCTCCGGACGATCCCAAGGGCGTGCACCTGATGCTGACCGGGT
>JBGSTO010000471.1:0-11750 GCA_041736465.1 Anaerolineales bacterium
ATGAAAAACGATTCGTTCGCGCCCAACACGCCGACCTCTTCTCCATCTGGACTCCACACAAAGTTCGAGGCGCCCTGGGAGAGGGCAATGATCTTCTGATTTTCAGCAGTGCGGGTATCGTGAACGTATAAACCACAATCCCGCCCCGCAGATGGGCAGGCCCAAAAGGCAATTTTTTCGCCATCCGGTGAGATGGCAAACGATGAGGAAATCTCACTCGGGTCGTCCACCGGTCTGAGCAGTTGGGTTGGCTGGGACAGGCGTAGATAATGCGGGCCCTGCGCCGGCTGAGAAACCAGTTGTGGGTTGGTCATCGCCTGGCTGAAGACAACCAGGTCGCCATCCACCGAACGCTGGCACCACAGATCCCACGGCCTGCCCAAATCGATGCTGGCGATCTGCACTCCTCCAAGGTACAGGTTGGTGCTGGCAGGCTGGTTCAGCAGCGTTGAGGCTGGTGAAGGAAAGCGAAAGCTCAGCCGGCTGCCGGTCTCAGGCATCTGCGTAGCGCTTGCTGCCGGAGCGCCCTGCTCTTGCAGGTCTGCCGCCTCCTCCTTGCTGTCCCACGACGGGAAAATCAAACCTTCTGGCTCGACAAGCCCTGTATGATCGCGCGCATACGTACCGCGCCAGGGGATCCCCGTATCGAATAATTCCTGGGGAAAATCCACATCCACTGCCAGCTCCATCACGATGGCGTCTCTGGGCAGCAGAACATCGAAGGCTTCAGCCAGGGTCTCGTCATTCAAACGCGTGTGGCGCAGCAGCAATCCGGTCTGCTGGTCGATCCACAGGATCGAGCGCCGCCCACCCAGCTCACTGGTCTGGGAAACCACCCAGGTTGTGCGCCCGGCGACTTCTCCTTCCCCTAACAATTCATAGCGCGCCCCGCGCAGGCGTTCAGTTTCGCTGAACAGTAGCGACAGCCCGAACAAGAAAGTGATATCGATTGGCTCTTCATATGCCCGCGGGGAAATCTGCTCGAACCAGCGCTTGCCCTCGCCGGGACGGGCAACGTACACGCGGCTGCCGTTATTGACCATCACTTCTGCGGGCCAACCATCCGCCGGGCCGGTGATCAGCAGGTATTGGTCCTGACTGAGCCACCCCTGCATGCGCGCAAGCTTCAAGGCTGGCGCGCCTGCCGTCTCATCCTCAGTAACCAGCAGCACATCCATCCAGACCGTATTCGCCGGCAGGCTGAACATCTGCAGCATCTTGCGCACCTCGTCCGAAGTGACCGGCGGTGCGTATGGTGGATCGCGTAGCGGCACCGGTGTAACCGGCGTGGCCTGCGGCGGCTGCTGGCGGATCGATCCAGGAACGATCAGGCGCTGCCACCTTGCCAGCCCATCTTCTGGAGCGATGCGATTCAGATTGCGCAGCTCAACCTCGCTCACCCCAAAGAATTCAGCCACGTGTTCGAGCGGTTCACCAAGCGAGGTCTGGTAAAAAACACCCGCAGGGGTTGGCGATGGAGTCGGGCTAGGGATGGAAGTCGGCGCCGGCTGTCTGGTTCGCGCCGGCGTAGGTGTGAGCGCAATGCCTGCCGGGCGTCCAATCCGCTCCCCCAGCGGTGTGGGCAGCCGCTCCTGCTGTTCCGGAATCCGAGCAGGTTCAGAGTCGAGAAAAAAACGGCTGCCGCCCCATACCAACAGGCCGATCAGCGCCAGGCCGATGACGAGCACAGCCACTTCTTTCAGCGTGGCGTATCCCTGGCGGAAGAGATGGGTGCGCCTGGAATGGCTGTCGACTTTCCCTAACAAGAAGGAGACATCGAGTTCTGCGGGCGGGTTCGCCTCCCGCAAGCGCCCGATTGCCTGTGAAACGCACCGCTGCACCGCTTCCAGGCTTTCCCCATCATCTTCGTGTGTCCTCATCCGCTCCAGTCCGCGGGAGACGGCTGCCTGCACCGAAGCGGAGGGGATCTGCAGCAGTGCGGCTGCCTGTTCGTCGCCCCACCCCGGCTGGTTGGTCAGGATCAGCGCATACCGCTCCAGCGCGGGAAGCGTCTGCAGTTGCTCCCAGAGTTTGCGCTCTTGCGCAGGGCTATCTGTCCAGACCGGAAGGGCGGTGAACTGTCCACTCAAGTGCAGCCAGTTTTCGAGCATGCGCCAGCGCTGCTCGTTCTGCGCCATGCTCCGAAGCTGGCTCCAGGCGAGGCTGTACAGCCAGGCTTCGGCTCCTTTCTCACTGCGATAGGTATGCAGGTGGCTGGCAATATGCAGAAAAATGCGCTGTACCGCCAGGAGGGCGGCCTCACGGGTATTCAGCAATCCCAGCGCCAGGTGGTAAAACGGTTCGTAGTAGGCACTCGCCAGGTTGTGCATCAGGTAGCTGAGACTTACCTGGCCCGACTGCAGCATCCATTCTAAATCTGGAGATAATTCTGGAGGTGGATCGACATCTTTGATATAACGCATGTATCTGCTCCATTAAGCTGTTCAACCAGTAAGTTGCCCGGCGGCGAAAACCAGCCTGCCTGGCAGGTGCGATTGTCATTATCGCATTTGCCCAAATCTTTTCCGGTCAGGCAAAGTCGCTTATCGCCCGGACATTATACCTGCTCAGGGAAGATTGGGAGGCAGCCCGCAGCTTTCCAGGCCTGCCGCTTCCACAACCGGTTCTGACAACCAGGCGAATTCTTCCGGCCTCAGCGCTTCCCGATCTTCCTGCCGCAGGTTCTCCCTGTGGCGTACCACATAGCCGTTCAGGTCCAGCACCACCAGCTCATTGTAAAACCAGCGAATAAACCCCAGGGCTTGTCCATCCGGACTCCACCGAAATGATGTGGCGTAATCCATAACCCACACTACTGGCGCGCCACCCGTAACCAGATCGGCAATATAAATACCACACTGCTCTTTCTCCGCCCAACAGCCCCAAAATGCCAGGTTATTTCCATCAGGGGAGAAAGCAAAATCTCCACCCACCTCTCTGTGCTCCGGAAGCAAGGCTTGGGTGTGGTAAGTCTGATCAACCGATTGCGTAAGATCCAGCCAGCGCAATCTGCCTGAAGGAAACGGCGCTGCCGCAGGCTGCTCTAGAAACGCCAGTTTGCTGCCATCCGGCGAACGGCGGCAGAGCAGCCCCCAAGGATTGGCGAGGATAATCTCCCCAAGAAAATTTTCACCGGCGAAGATCTCAACCGGAACAAATTTCACATCGTTGAAGCTGACACCCTCAGAAATCATCTCGCCCTGGCTGCGCCATTGAAAGGCAAGCTCGCTTTTCGAAAAATCGACCTCTTCCTGTGTGGAGATACGTTCCAGCGCCTGACGAGGGGGCGCAAGCTCGACTGCCGGCAGCAGCTCCACCTCATCCGGTAACAGCGGTAGGCCGCTGTAATCCCGCACAAAATTGGTCGGCAGCATACCCGACTCAAATACCGATAACACAGGCTTCGGTTCGTAGGCGATCTGTGTAAAAACCACTTCACGAAAGACAAGGCCAGTTTCAGGGTCGTACTGCTGCATTCCCATGATCACCCCCTTAAAGCGATCTAACGCGATGCGGTATGCATGATCATCATCAATGATAGATACCCACACAACCAGCCGCCCCGCGATAAAGCTAATTTTTTCCACGGAGATCTCAACAGAACCGTCGATCCAGGTTTTTGGCTGAAGCAAGCGCGCCAACATGGAGAAATCACTCAACGGCTGCTGTCCCAACTGGCGGAAAGTCCCCTCGCCAAAATCACGCACATAGCGCACACCGCCCTCTTGATAGAACAATCGCGTGCTACGCTTACCAGCAGGACCACTCAGAATCACGATATGATCCGGTTGGTTGAACCATATCTGTTCGCGCTGAATTTCAGGAGGTCCGACGTAGCCAACGGGCCCGTAGTCATAGATCAATGCTTCTGCCCACAGGTTCTGCCACGTATCCCGGCTGTGCATCAGGCGGTCGCGCACTTGATCTTCTGGAGCATCCAGGGTAAGCGCAGGTGGTACCGTTGTCGGCGTTGGCGCAGGTGTGATGTAGACCAGCCGGGTCACGATGACCGTCTGGGCGACAAAAGGATTGGGAGTCTGCCTTTCGGAAAACCGGTTGCTGATCCAAATAATTCCGGCAGCCAGCGCCAGAATGCCGAGCGCGGCGGCAAACTGCTGAACGAAACGCGCCATCACTCGCCGGTGCTGGCGCTGCTCCAGGCGCAGCAGCACATGACCCACCAGATGCTCCTGCACGTCGGGATCGAGGCTTATCTCAGGCCAAAGCTCTGCCAGGGAGGCGCTCTTCTCAGCGCCAGCACTCACACCTGCCGGCAGCACGCCATGGATCTTCCGGCGAATTTCTTCCAGTCGCCGGCGCGTCTCTTCCAGCTCATGGTGGGTCAAATCCGCCAGGTCTTCATCCGGCAGATCGAAAAGATCTGAGAGCAGCAGCAGCTCAAGATCTGCTGCTCTGAGCGCATTCAGCGCCCGGCGGAGGCGCAGCTGAGCCGGATTCAATCCCTGCATTGCCGGTAGAGACCGGCTGGCTGCCAGGTCGGCCTCACTCCGGCTTACGGGCCAACCCTGCGCGCGCCGCAGCTGTTGGCGGCAGCTCTGCAAAGTCAAAGCTGCCAGCCAGGCGCGGGTGCTGGTCTTCTCCCTGTACTCGTGGCGCTTCTCAACCGCCAATAAAACGCTGTCCAGCGCTGCCAGCGCCGCCAGGCCTGGGTCGCCGACCAAAGCCCGGCAATGTCGCAGTATCGCCGGGTACTGATCTTTGATCAGGTGATCAACGATCATCTCTGGAGTAGCCTGCGAGCTGCGCAGCAGCCACTCCAAATCCGATTCGAATGCTTCAGGTTGGTCGAACACCCATATTTTCCTTGTAGAACAAAGGCCGCATTACCCCATTATACCTACGTAACAGGTGCATGAAATGGTTTCACCAGCTCGCTCGACAATGGTTTAGAAACCTGACGGGCAGCGTTTACGTAGTAATAAGATATATAATAACTCAGGAGTTAACATGGATGCTCGCTACATACTCTATCCTCTAAATGGCCTGTTGATGCTGGCCCTACCCATCGGGTTGGGCATCTACCTGACGCGCCGCTTCAAGCTTGGCTGGCGCTTATGGTGGATCGGCGCAGCCACATTTGTGCTCTCGCAAGTAGGGCATATCCCCTTCAACGCAATCCTGACTCAGCTCTTCGCCCGCGGCATCCTGCCTGCCCCACCGCAAGAATGGCAACTGGTTTTCAACGTGGTTGTGCTGGGTCTCAGCGCCGGGCTGTGGGAAGAAACGGCGCGCTATGCCGCCTACCGCTGGTGGGCGCGTGACGCACGCACCTGGAAAAGAGGCTTGCTGCTCGGGGCAGGTCACGGCGGCATCGAAGCGATCATCCTGGGCGCGCTCGTCCTGGTGAACTTCATCATTATCGCCGCGCTGCGCTCCTCCGATCTGGGCAGCATCGTGCCTCCCGAACAGCTCGAGCTGGCAAGCCAGCAGATGCAGGCTTACTGGTCGGCGCCTCTGCCGATGATTCTGTTGGGAGCCTTAGAACGGGTCTTTGCCATCGTTCTCCACCTAACCCTCTCGCTGCTGGTACTGCAGGTATTCGTGCGCCGGCAGATCATCTGGCTTGCGGCATCTATCACCTGGCATGCCCTGGCAAATGCCGTGGCTGTTTACATGCTGGCAATCTACGGCGCCTACGCCGCAGAAGGCTTCCTGGCAGTAAATACCCTGCTTTGCCTGGTTGTAATCGCGAAATTGTACAAGCCCGATCCCGTCCAGCCAGCAGAAGATTTGGGTCCAGTGCCGGCTTTGCTCGATCCAGCTTCAATCAAAGTTGAAGATTCAGAGGAAAGCCTGAATCAATCGCGTTACCAATAGGATAGCAATATGATACACACTGAAAGCCTGACAAAAAAATTTGGAGACAACCTGGCAGTCGATCGTCTCTCCCTGGATGTGACCGAGGGCGAGGTGTTTGGCTTCCTGGGGCCAAACGGCGCCGGTAAAACCACCACCGTGCGCATGTTGACCAGCCTGATCGCGCCAAGCAGCGGCAGCGCGGTCGTGAATGGGTTCAAAGTCGGCGCTCAAGACTACGATATCCGCCGCACGGTGGGCATTCTCACCGAGACCCCCGGCATGTACGACACCTTGAGCGCTGAGTTCAACCTGACCATCTACGCCAAACTCTACGAGGTGGAGCATCCCAGGCAGCAGGTCGAAAAATACCTGCAGATGCTCGGTTTGTGGGACCGGCGCATGGATGAAGCCGGGTCTTTTTCCAAAGGCATGCGCCAGACACTGGCGAGCGCACGCGCCCTGCTGCACGAACCGCGTATATTGTTCCTGGACGAGCCTACCGCGGGACTTGACCCGGAAGCAGCCCGGCTGATACGCGACTCCATCGAAGAGCTGCGCAAAGAGGGGCGCACCATCTTCTTGTGCACCCATAACCTGGACGAAGCCGACCGGCTGTGCGACCGCATCGGGGTGTTCAAAACCCACTTGCTGGTGGTGGATACACCTGCCAATCTGCGCACGCGCCTTTTCGGGCGCAAGGTAGTCTTCCACCTGATCGCTCCCGACGAAGGGCTGGCTGATGCAGTGCGCGCCATGCCTTTCGTCAAGCAGGCCCAGGTATTGGACAACAAGCTGGTCGTCACGCTTGATGATCCGGAAGAACACAATCCCGAGATCATCCGCCTCCTGGTGGGCGCTGGCGCAAACATCCAGTTCGTTGGAGAGCTGCGCCGCTCCCTTGAAGACGTTTATCTGCAGCTCGTAAAGAGCAATTGAACGGAATACACAGCCATGAAAAAGATACGCGTGATCATTCAAAAAGAGTGGGCGGAAGTTTTCAAGAACCGCCTGATCATTTCTACGATCATCTTTATGCCGCTGCTGTTTTCAGCCATACCGTTGGTCATCCTGGGTGTTATGCCCGGCGATGCAGGCGGCGGTGAAGAGCTGACCACCGAGCTGCCGGCTCAATTCGAGCAGTTCTGCGCCGAAGACGTGTCCACAGCCGAGTGCTTCAAGATATTTATGGTGAACCAGTTCATGCTGCTGTTCATGATGACACCCTTGATCATCCCGGTCAACATCGCAGCATACTCCATCGTCGGCGAGAAGACCACCCACAGCCTGGAGCCACTGCTGGCAACCCCGATCACTACCGCGGAGCTGCTGGCAGGCAAAAATTTAGCTGCCGCCATCCCTGCCGTGCTGGGCACCTGGTTGGGCTTTTTCATCTTTCTGATCGGAGCGTTCATTTTGTCCGGCTCGCCGCAGGTAGCCCGATCCTTGCTGGATCCGATGTGGTGGCTGGCGATCTTCGTCGCCGGTCCTCTGCTGGCGATTCTGTCTGTGAATTTCGCCATCATGGTATCTTCGCGAGTGAATGACCCGCGCGTGGCAGAGCAGCTCTCTGCTGTGGTGATCTTGCCTATCCTGGGACTTTTCTTCGGGCAGATTTCGGGATTGCTGCTGATCAACAGCAAGTTGATCTTGCTCCTGTCGCTTGTGTTGGCGCTGATCGACGCAGCCTTGATCTATGTAGCCGTGCGCATCTTCCAGCGCGAGGTTATCCTGACCCGCTGGAAATAACCAAGGAACTGGCAATGAAAACAAGCAAACTGCAGCACATCTGGAGAGCAGGTCTGGTATTTCTCGCCTTGCTCCTGGTTTTCCCCGTGACAGCCCTGGCTCAGGATGAGCCTGAATTGACCCTGGGCATGAGCCGGGATATGGGCTACTCTTCTGGCACCGGGCAGATCGAAGGCACCTTCAGCATGAAAGCCGGCGGGCCTGATGATCTCCAAAAAGTAGTTTTTCTCATCGATGGGCAGCCCATGGGGGAGGACAGCGAGGCGCCCTTTTCGCTGCGCTACAACACCGGCAGCTACAGTCTGGGAGTGCATGTGTTGAGCGCCGTTGGCTCCACCAGCGATGGGCGTACGCTTAACTCACCTGAAATCAAAGTGGAATTCGTGGCTGCTGAGGAAGGTCTGAAAGCGGCAGGACGCATCGCCATCCCCATCCTGGCGATTTCATTCGGGATTATGTTCTTATCCTACGTGCTGCCAGCGGCCTTAGGACGCGGCAAGAAAGGCAGCCTGCCTTTAGGTGCGCCGCGCAGTTATGGTTTTTTGGGTGGGGCGATTTGCCCAAAGTGCAGCCGGCCCTTCAGCATCACCTTGATGGGCATGAACCTGATGGTTGGCAGGCTGGAGCGCTGCCCCCACTGTGGAAAATTCAGCCTGGTGCGCCGCGCTTCACCGCAAATGCTGCGCCAGGCTGAGCTGGCCGAATTGGAGATGGCTCCAGAACAAACTCACGCACCAGAGCAGACAGAAGAAGAGCGCCTGCGAAAAGAGCTGGATAATTCCCGCTACGATGAATTCTAATCCGGGGTCTGCCTCCCGGCAGCTAGAAGCGCTCCTGGGTGGCAACCGGTCTGTGCGGGTCGGCAATCCACTCGCTCCACGAACCCACGTACAGGCGTGCATCTCCCAAGCCGGCGTGCGCCATTGCGAGCACATTGTGGGCGGCTGAGACGCCGGAACCGCAGTAAAATACGGTTTTCTCTGCCGGAACGCCGCTGAGAAGCGCTGCAAAGCGCTCCCGCAGCACAGTCGCAGGCAGAAATTTCCCTTCTGCGCCCATATTTCCGGCGAACGGCGCAGACCAGGCTCCGGGCACGTGTCCGGCAACCGGATCGATGGTTTCATTCAGTCCCCGGTATCTCTCGGCAGCCCGCGAGTCGAATACCCGGTAGGCAGGATCCAGGCGCATCTGCTCCACATCTGCCGTGGTTGCCAGCAGCTCTGGATGCTCCTTTGCCTGGAAATGGCGTATCGGGCGGCTCTGCTCCTCTCCGGATGCCAGCGGGTGCCCTTCCGCCAGCCATGCTTCCCAACCACCGTCCAGAACCGCCACCGCAGTATGCCCCAACCAGCGCAGCGACCACCACAAGCGCGCCGCCACTGCGCCTGCAGCGCCGGGCCAGTCGTCGTACACCACCACCTGAATGCCGGAGTCGATTCCCCAGCGAGAAAAGCGCTCAACCAAAAAAGCCGCCTCAGGCAGGGGATGGCGTCCGGTGCTTCCGGGTACCACCGGGCTGCACAGGTCTTCATCCAGGTGGGCATACAACGCCCCCAGGATATGGCTGTCCAGGTAGGCGCGCCGCCCCTGTCCGGTATCCGCCAGAGAAAAGCGGCAGTCGATGAAGACCCAATCGGGGCGCCATAGGTTTTCAGCCGCGCTTTGCGTATCAATGAGAGTGGTATATTTCATGCTTACATTTTACTCCAGGAAAAGTTGGCGGGTATAATAGAAGCCACATATCCGCACCTTTTCACATGCTCGCCATCCCGGGAGGGAAAATGCCCACCAAACGAACACTGTTCGAATTCCATGTCTCTCGCTGGGCGCGGGACCGCTACCAGTTTGATCTTTCCTTGTATTCCTACACCGGCAACGTCATCTTCGCCAATTTTCACGCCGCACGGCTGTTTGCACAAAAAATGAATGAAAAACGCGACTTGCTCAACCATCCCGAGCAGGTCGTGCGCGCCGGGCAGATCAATGCCATGGGGTTGATCGATGAGATCCAGCATCTGGTGGTTGCCAATTACCGCAAACAGGTCAACCCGGACATCATGCGCAGCACCCTCTCCTGGCTGGAAGAAAAATTAGGGCAAAATGTGGTCGAGCATACCCTGCTCCGCTTTTGCGAGCAATTTCCACCCATAGCAGTCTACCGGAAGGAAATCAGCCTGGCAGACTATCTGGCAGGCAGCACCGATGGCATCTCCCACCGCGAGCTGGCTTTGGAAGAAATGCTCATGCTGTGGATAGCCAATGGCAACCCGGCATTCAGCCCTTACGGCGAATTGTTCGATGATTCTGGTCTGCAGAAAGAGACCGCCTATTCCACCATGCTGGGCGGGTTGAACGATTTCTTTGGCACACAGGCGCCCTACGGTTCTGAAAAACAGAGTTTGATTGAGATGCTGCGCGCCCCGGCGCGCACCCACCCCAACTCGCTGACCGCCCAGCTTGAGTTTATTCGCACCCGCTGGGGTAATCTGCTGGGGAGCTACCTCTACCGGCTCTTGAGCAGCCTGGACCTGGTCAAAGAGGAAGAAAAGGCTATCTTCACCGGACCTGGTCCAGCGCAGGTGATGGAATTCGCTGGTTTGGAGCTCGAGCCGGAGGCCTTTTCAGCAGACCGCGATTGGATGCCGCAGTTAGTTCTCATCGCCAAGAATGCCTTTGTCTGGCTGGATCAGCTTTCTAAGAAGCATCGTAAGCCGATCACGAACCTGGACGAGATCCCCGATATTGAGCTGGACACCCTGGCAAGACAGGGCATATCCGGGTTGTGGCTGATCGGCCTGTGGGAGCGCAGCACGGCGTCGCAGCGCATCAAGCAGATGCGCGGCAATCCAGAAGCGGTCGCCTCGGCCTATTCGCTGTTTGATTATGAAATCTCTAAAGACCTGGGAGGCGAGCAGGCCTACCAGGCACTGCGCGAGCGCGCCTGGCGGCGAGGCATTCGCCTGGCATCCGATATGGTACCCAATCACATGGGCATCGACTCGCGCTGGGTGATCGAACACCCGGATTGGTTTGTTCACTTAGGCTACAGCCCGTTCCCATCCTATACATTTAACGGCGCGAATCTTTCCTGGGAATCGCGCGTGGGCCTGTTCATCGAAGACCATTATTATGACAGCACAGATGCAGCGGTGGTCTTCAAACGGGTGGATTACTGGACGGGAGACACGCGCTTTATCTACCA
Source organism: Anaerolineales bacterium (assembly GCA_041736465.1). GTDB lineage: Bacteria > Chloroflexota > Anaerolineae > Anaerolineales > UBA4823 > JAJUJL01. Next base: position 10,769 of record JBGSTO010000471.1, read on the forward strand.
CGGCAATGATGGCACCTCGATGCCCTGGAATGACACCGCCCAGTTAGATTACCTGAAGCCCGAGGTGCGCGAAGCGGTAATCCAGACCATCTTGCAAGTGGCGCGCAAATTCCCCATCATTCGCTTCGATGCTGCCATGACACTGGCAAAGAAACACTACCAGCGTCTGTGGTACCCCGAGCCCGGCAGCGGCGGCGATATTCCCAGCCGCGCCGAACACGGCATGACCCGCGAGCAGTTCGATGAAGCTATACCGGTTGAGTTCTGGCGCGAAGTCGTAGATCGGGTTGCAGCCGAAGTTCCAGATACCTTGCTGCTGGCGGAAGCTTTCTGGCTGATGGAAGGCTATTTCGTACGCACGCTGGGCATGCACCGGGTTTACAATTCCGCTTTCATGAACATGCTGCGCGACGAGAAAAACCAGGAATACCGCCTGGTGATCAAGAACACTCTCGAGTTCGATCCCGAAATCCTGAAACGCTACGTGAATTTCATGAATAACCCCGATGAACGAACCGCAGTTGACCAGTTCGGAAAGGGTGACAAATACTTCGGCGTGTGCGCCATGCTGGCTACTCTGCCCGGGCTGCCGATGTTGGGGCACGGGCAGATCGAGGGCTTCACTGAAAAATATGGCATGGAATACCGCCGGGCGTATTGGGAAGAGCAGCCGGACCAGTACCTGATTGACCGCCACGAACGAGAGATCTTCCCCCTGCTGCGCCGGCGCTACCTGTTTGCCGAAGCGCACAATTTCCGCCTGTATGACTTCTACTCGCCCGAAGGTTATGTCAACGAAGACGTGTATGCCTACTCCAATCGTGCTGGAGAAGAACGGGCCCTGGTGGTTTACCACAATAAATTCGCCAGCGCCCGCGGCTGGATACGCATTTCGGCGGCATTCCCCATCAAGCATGCCGATGGTGAGCGCGAATTGGCGCAAGTTTCACTGGCGCAAGGGCTGGGTCTTCCCTATGATGCC
>JBGSTO010000490.1:0-13948 GCA_041736465.1 Anaerolineales bacterium
GCTGGATGCCCAACTACCGCAGCCCGCAGGACGCTCAGCCCGCGCTGGAGATGCTGGGCGAATACCTGGCTGAGGCCGGCCGTGACAGAACAGCCTTCGGCATGGAGGCGCGCATTCCCTACGGCGACGGCAGCCCCGCCACCTGGCAATCCCTGCGAGATGGCTGGCAGCAGGTTGGCGCGACCCACCTGTCGGTGAACAGCATGGGCTTGGGCTTCCAGCAGCCGGGCGAGCACATCCGGGCGTTGGAGAATTTTGCCAGAGAGATGGGGTTGGCATGAACAAAGAAGAATTACTTGCCGCATTGGAAGAAGGCCGCGAAAGCTTCCTGGAAGTCATCGAAGGCTTGAGCGACGAAAACATGCAGCTTCCCGGTGCAGTCGGCGGCTGGTCGGTGAAAGACGTGCTGGCGCACCTCAGCCGCTGGGAAGCCGAGCTGATCAAACAGCTCTGGCAGCTCAGCCAAGGGCAGCGCCCTACCACCGTGCACTTCAGCGGGCAATCCGATGACGAGATCAATGCCCGCTGGCACGAGGAAAGCCGCAGCCGCGAGCTGGAGCGAGTACTGGAGGATTTCCACGGCGTGCGCACGCAAACCATCCGCCGGGTCGAGGCTTTCTCAGAGAAAGACCTGAGCGAGCCGGGACGCTACCGCTGGTTGGATAACACCCCCCTGTGGAAGGTTGTCGCCGAAAGCAGCTGGGAACACGAGGCCGAGCACGCCGTCCAGATCCACGCCTGGCGCGAGCAGACCGGCTACTGAAACGAGGTGCTGCCATGATCCGCCTGGATCCACGAGCAAATGAACCCCACGCCTTGGTGCAGGCTGCCGGCCCGTTCGACGGTCTGCGCGTGCTGGAGATCGGCGCCGGCGATGGACGGCTGACCCGGCGCTATGCGCGCACTGCGGCTGAAGTGGTGGCGCTCGAGCCGGATGTTGAGCGCTTCCAGCATGGAAAGCTGCCTGCCAGCTGGAGCAAGCGCGTGCACTACCTGCCGCTCAGCCTGGAGCAATATCTGCACAGCCCAGCGAGGGCTAAAACCAGATTCGACCGGGTGCTGCTCTCCTGGTCGCTTTGATGAATGTCACCCGAGGGCATGGTGCATGCCCTGGAGAGCATCCACGGCCTGCTGGCGCCCGGTGGGCTGCTGCTGGACATCCACCCCACGGATGAGCCGGCGGGCATCTACCTGTCGCAAGGGCGCAGCCGCCAGTTCGCTGCCTTTCTGGAAGAGACGGACGGGTATGAAGAATACCGTCAGGCCGACCGGGCGGTAGCCCAGGCAGTGCAAAGCGGTTTATACCGGCTGGAGCGCAGCGCATTTTTCTGGTTCACCATCCACGCCGCCAGCCTGCCCGAGCTGGAGCAGTTCCTGCGGCTGGAATGGAAAGACGCCGTCATTCCGGCGCAGGCCTGGGCGCGGCTGGAGCAGCTGCAGGCAAACGGTCCGCCGGGCGAGATCCGCCTGCGCGAGCACATCCATCTGAATGTGCTCAACCCCCACCCACAAGCACTGGTAGAATAAATGCAACACCATGCCACCGTTCTCTGACCAGATCCGCGACCTGCTCGAAAACAAACCTGATCTGCTGGCAGCCCAGGTGGAAAGCCTGCGCGCCGCGCTGCGCAGCCAGGATGCAGTGCAGCTCGCCCGGCGCTGCGGGGCGGCATTGCACAGCGCAGACGGCGAGCACACCGCCCTGGAGCTGAGCATGTCGCAGCATCCGGTGCGCGTACCGCTGCCAGGTTACCAGGCGCAAGACCCGCTCACCGGAAGACCGCTCAACCCGGCCCAGCAGGCGCTGCTGATGTACTACTTCACCACCGCCGACGGCGCCTCGCAGGGGAAGGACTGGATTTCCTTTACCGACCTGCCGGACGGGCGCTTCTACACCCAGGCCTACCAGAGCTATACCGGCAAGCTGCTGGCAAAGCACTTCGAAAACAGGCTGGATGCTTTCGAAGCCGCCGCACGGGCTGCCGGCGGCGAGCGCCAGCAGCTCGCCAGCGCCGCCTATGCATTCCAACTGCTGCCGCGTGTCTCCCTGCTGGCAGCCTACTGGCTGGGCGATGAAGATTTCCCCGCCTCCTGCCAGGTGCTGTTCTCCTCCGGCGTATCCCATTACCTGCCTACCGACGCCTGCGCCATCGCCGGCAGCATGCTCACCCGCCGGCTGCTTGCAGCAGTTGGTTAGGGACCTGGTTTTTTCTCCTTGACACCCTAGAACATTTGTGCTATATTATATCCGACCAACCCAGTCCAATTTTACCCAAAGGAGAACAGCCATGTCCAACCACCCCTTCGTCCACGTCGAGATTTCCTGCCTCGACCGTGAAGCCGGCAAAAAATTCTACAGCGAACTATTCGGCTGGAAGTTTCAAGACTTTCCACAAATGAATTACACCACCATCGACACCGGACAATCCCCCAATATAGGCGGCGGTCTCAACCCGGTAACTCCGGAGAATCCCGCCGGCACGGTCACTGTGTACGTATATACCGAGGATATCGACGGCAGCCTGCGCAAGGTCGAAGCGCTTGGGGGCACGGTCATCTTGCCTAAAATGGAAGTGCCCACCGTCGGCTTCCTGGCATTCTTCAAGGATCCCACCGGCAACACGCTGGCGCTGCTCCAGCCTGAGATGCAGCAGGGATAGGAGCGAGATCCTTCAGTCGCAGAGAACGCTCCATCAGGATGACAGTACGGTCATTTATCTGGGTGCAGGTATTTGCGCTGCCACTCGTACAGCCGGTTGAGGGCTTCGATCGGCGACAGGGCGTTTACGTCCACCCCTTTTAATTCATCCAACAGCGGATTCGTATCCGGGAACAGCGCCAGCTGCTGAGCCTTGTGCGGTTCGATCTTGACCGCCCTGCCTGAGGAGGCCTCCAGCTGGCGCATGATTTCACTGGCGCGCTGGATCACCGGGCGCGGCAGACCGGCAAGCTGGCCCACGTGGATGCCGTACGAGCGGTCAGCGCCGCCGGGGACGATCTTGTGCAGGAACACCACCTGGGCGTCGGCCTCGCTCACCGCCACGTTGTAGTTGCGCACCCCCGGCAGCAGCTCTGCTAGTTGGGTCAGCTCATGGTAATGGGTGGCGAACAACGTCTTGGCGCGTAATTGGGGGTGGTTGTGAATGTACTCGATTACCGCCCAGGCGATGGAGACACCGTCGTAGGTGCTGGTGCCGCGCCCGATCTCGTCCAGCACCAGCAGCGAGCGCGGCGTGGCATGGTGCAGGATATTGGCGGTTTCTACCATCTCTACCATGAAGGTGGACTGCCCGGCGTGAATCTCGTCCTGAGCGCCGATGCGGGTGAAGATACGGTCCACCAGCCCGATCAGCGCCGACCCGGCAGGCACGAAGCTGCCCATCTGCGCCATCAGAACGATCAGCGCCACCTGGCGCAGGTAAGTGGATTTTCCGGACATGTTCGGCCCGGTGATGACGCGCACGCGCTCACCCGCTTCGAAGTCCGTATCGTTGGGTACGAAGCGCTCGCCGGATAAAACTTGCTCCACCACCGGATGGCGCCCGTCGCGTATGTGCAGCACGTCTTCCGCAACTACCTCCGGGCGCACAAAGCCGCCGCGTGCCGCCGCCTCCGCCAGCGACGCCAGCACATCGATCTGCGCCAGTACCTGGGCGCTTTCCAGCAATCTGCGCGAGGCCGTCGCCAATTGCGCCAAGATATCCTTAAAGACGCGCCCTTCGATCTCGCGAATGCGCTCCTCGGCATTGAGCACAAGGGTTTCGTATTCTTTTAGCTCGGGGGTGATGTAGCGTTCGGCATTGACCAACGTCTGCTTACGGATGTACTCCACAGGAGCCATCTCTGCGTTGGCGCGGGTGAGTTCGATATAGTAGCCAAAGACTTTATTGAAGCCCACCTTGAGCGTCTTGATTCCGGTGCGCTGGCGCTCCTGCGGCTCCAGGTTGGCAATCCATTCGCGGGCGTGGCGTGAACGTTCCAGTACGCCGTCCAGCTCGGCAGAGAAGCCCGGGCGGATCACGCCCACATTTTGCAGCGTAGAAGGTGGATCTTCTGCCAGCCCGGCCTCGAGCAGGCTGAGCTGTTCTGCACACAGGTGGAAGCCGCGCAGCAAGGCGTCAAGCGCCTGCCCGCTCTCCGCCAGCAATGCCTGGATGCCTGGCAGGCGCTGCAGGGTGCTGCGCAGAGCCAAAAGGTCGCGCGGCTGGGCGGTACCGGCAACAACCCGGTTGGTCAGCCGTTCCAGGTCGCCAAGCGGCTTCAGCGCGGTGCGCAGCTCGCTGCGCTGCAAGCCGAACTCGAAGTAGTGCGCCACTTGGTCTTGCCTGCTGCGGATCAGCTCCACATCCAGCAGGGGCTTGCTCACCCACGCACGCATCAAACGCTTGCCCATGGGTGTGACCGTGTGGTCCAGCACCCCCAGCAGCGAGCCCTTCACCTGAGCGCCGCGCAGCGTCTCGGTCAGCTCCAGGTTGCGCCGGGTGGCTGCATCCAGCGTCATGAAGTCCGAGGTCTGGTAGGTGCTGATGCGGCTCAGCAGTTTGAGAGCTGACTCCTGCGTGTCAGAAATATACTGCAGGATAGCACCGGCGGCGGCAACGCTAAGATTGCGCCCACGCAGCCCAAATCCATCCAGGGAGGCGGTTTGGAAATGCGCCTGCAGCAGGTCACGGCAGCGAGCGGCCTCGAAACGCCAGGCAGGCAGGGCTGTTTGATGTCCGGGGATGCCATTGCCCAGCTCGACGTCGCTGGCGTGCAGCACTTCTGCCGGAGACAGGCGGATCAGCTCCGAGCGCAGCGCTCCCAGGATATCGCTGCCTTCCAGCTCGGTGACGGCAAACTCGCCCGTGGTGATGTCCACATACGCCACGCCTGCCCGTCCGGCGCCGCTCTCCTCTTGCTGCAAGCTGACCGCCGCCAGGTAGTTGTTGCCATCGCCGGGCAGCAGCCCGGGCTCGATCACCGTACCCGGCGTCACCACCCGGGTCACCTGGCGCGGGAACAGGCCCCTGAGCGGCTGGTCGCCCACCTGCTCGCAGATCGCGACGTGATAGCCGCGCTCGATCAGGCGCGCCAGATAATTTTCGGCGGCGTGGTGCGGGATGCCCGCCATAGGTACGCGCACACCCTTGGCAACGTTGCGCGAGGTGAGCACGATGTCCAGCTCGCGGGCAGTCGTCTCGGCGTCGTCGTCGAAGGTCTCGTAGAAATCTCCCAGGCGGAAGAACAGAATGGCGTGCGGGTACTGGCGCTTGATATCCAGGTACTGCTTGCGGATTGGGCTGATATCATCATCTTGCGAACGCATACCTGTATTCTAAGGGCTGCAAGCCAGAACCGCAAGACGTGATGGGAATTAATTATTTCGCCCGGCAGCTTTCTCAGCCCAATTTCCCGAAAATCGTACGAAAAAGATTGCGCGTTACCCTTTCCTGGCATATAATACATTCACTATACTCTTTTCGGAAGGAGAAAACCTAATGGCAAGTGTTACGTTCGATCATGTTTTCAAACGGTTTGGGGATGTTATCGCGGTCAATGACCTGAACATCCAAGTTGCGGACAAGGAATTCCTTGTTCTGGTTGGGCCATCCGGTTGCGGCAAAACCACCGCGCTGCGCTGCCTGGCCGGGCTGGAGGACATCAGCGAGGGTCGCATTTTAATCGCCGACCAGGTCGTCAACGATGTTGCTCCCAAAGACCGTGACATCGCTATGGTCTTCCAATCGTACGCCCTTTACCCCCATATGAGTGTCTTCGACAACATGGCCTTCGGCCTGCGCCTGCGCAAGACGCCGCGCGACGAGATCAAGCGCCGGGTCGAGAACGCCGCCAAAATCCTGGGCATCGAGCACCTGCTGGATCGCAAGCCCCGCCAGCTTTCCGGCGGACAGCGCCAGCGCGTCGCCGTTGGACGTGCCATCGTGCGCGAGCCGAAGGTTTTCCTCTTCGACGAGCCGCTGTCAAACCTGGATGCCAAGCTGCGCGTGGAAACCCGCGCCAACATCAGCAAGCTGCACCAGCAGCTGCAGACCACCTTTATCTACGTGACCCACGACCAAATAGAAGCCATGACCATGGCGACCCGCATCGCGGTGATCAACAAAGGCTTGCTGCAGCAGATCGATACCCCGCAGACGCTGTACGATCGCCCCGACAACCTGTTCGTAGCCGGCTTCATCGGCTCCCCCGCGATGAACTTCTTCTCTGCCACGCTGCGCAAAGAGGATGGCAAGATGTTCGTCGATGGCGGCAGCTTCTCGGTGCTGATCCCGGAGAGCCGCAACAGCGTGTACATGCCGTATGCTGGCAAGCAGGTCATCTTTGGCGTACGCCCCGAGGATATTCACAATCCCGAGTTTGCTGCCCCGGGAATCGTCGCCCAGCCAGTCAAATCCAAAGTGGACGTCACCGAGCTGATGGGCAACGAAATCACCGTTTACCTCAAGACCGGCGAACACAGCTTCGTCGCCCGGGTTGACCCCCGCTCTCGCTACCACATCAATGATGAAGTGGAAATGGTCTTCAACATGGACAATATGCACATCTTTGACAAGGAAACCGAGCTCGCCATCCGCTAAACGGAAGCCAATTAGCGGTATGCTGTAATTTCCCGTCTCCCCCCGGCGAAATATCTGGCGGGGAGACGGTTGCTGTATAGAGAAGAAAAGAAAGGACGATAAATCCATGCCTTACAATTACATCAAACCCCTGTTGAATTCGGCAAAAACCAAGATTGTCATGCTGGTCATGGACGGGTTCGGCGGCATGCCGCTCACGCCCGGCGGCTTGACCGAGCTGGAAGCTGCGCACACCCCCAATATGGACCGCCTGGCGCTGGAAGGCACCCTGGGACAGAGCGTGCCCATCCGCTACGGCATCACCCCCGGCTCAGGTCCAGCGCACCTGGCGCTGTTTGGCTACGATCCGCTGGAATATGTCATCGGGCGCGGCACGCTGGAAGCAGTTGGCGTCGGCATGCGCGTACGCAAGGGGGACGTGGCGGCGCGCGGCAATTTCTGCACCCTGGATGCCGACGGTAAAATTAGCGACCGCCGCGCCGGGCGCATCCCCACCGAAGAGGCCCTGCCGATCGTCGAGCGCCTGAAATCCATCAAAATACCCGGCGTTGAAATTGAAGTCCGCCACGTCAGGGAATATCGTTTCGCGGTGGTGATGCGCGGCGAGGGCTTGAGCCCGGAGATTGCCGACACCGACCCGCAGCAGACCGGCGTGCCCCCCCTGCCGGTGCAGGCAACCGCTCCACAGGCTGAACGCGCCGCTGCGCTGTACCAGCAGTGGGTTGCCCAGGCGCAGCAGGTGATCGCTTCTGAGCCAAAAGCCAACGGTCTGACGCTGCGCGGCTTTGCCACCCACCCCGGACTGCCGTCGTATGCCGAGGCATACGAGCTGCGCGCCGCCTGTGTGGCGGTGTACCCGATGTACCGCGGCGTTTCCCAGCTGGTGGGAATGGACGTGATCGATTTCCCCGGCGACACTCCCGAAGATGAGTTCGCCGCGTTAGGCCCCATCTGGAACGATTACGACTTCTTCTTTGTGCATATCAAGAAAACCGACAGCAAAGGCGAGGACGGTGACTTCGATGGCAAAGCCCACGTGATCGAGCTGGTTGACCAGGCGATTCCCACTTTGCTGAGCCACAAACCCGACGTGCTGATGATCACTGGCGACCATTCCACCCCTGCCAAACTGCGCACCCACTCCTGGCACCCGGTGCCCTTCCTGCTGTGGGCGCCCGAAACCGCCCGTCCAGATGCAGAGACAGCCTTCGGCGAGCGCGCCTGCGCCCGGGGAGGCTTCGGCACCTTCAACGCGCTGGAGGCCATGCCGCTGGCGCTGGCGCACGCCCTGCGATTGAACAAATACGGAGCTTAACAGGTTCTTTGTGCCATTCTGAAGGATCGGAGCGAAGGATCTAGATCCTTCGCTCCGATCCTAAGAAACCGCCATGTTGCTGCGAGCGGCAGTTCTCCGAACTGCTCAGCGAAGCAGTCCCCCTGCCGGCAGGGAGATTGCTTCAGTCGCTGTGCGAAGCAGAGCTTTGCCAGCTCCTTCGCAATGACGGGTTACTTCTAGATTGAAGTTCGCCCTGGCGCCATGTACTTACTCAGGATGACAATTTTTACCCGTGCTCGCTGGAGGTGGCCCAGATATTGATGCCGCTGTCTGTGGCATGGGTTTCGATTTCCGCCAGCTCCTCGGCGCTGAACGCCAGCTTGTGAACGGCGGCGACATTTTCAACAACCTGCTGGGGCGTGCTGGCTCCGATCAGTGCACTGGTGACGCGCCGGTCCCGCAGTGTCCAGGCGAGCGCCATCTGCGCCAGGGTTTGCCCTCGCCGCCGGGCGAGATCGTTCAAAGCGCCCACCTTGTTCAAGATCTGGGGGGTTAACCAGGATTGGTTGAAGAAACGTTTCTCTGCCGCGCGCGAATCTTCGGGGATGCCGTGCAGGTATTTGTCGGTCAGCAATCCCTGCGCCAGGGGCGAAAAGGCGATTACGCCCACCCCGTTCTCGTCGAGCACATCCAGCAGCTCCAGCTCGATCCAGCGGTTGAACAGAGAATAAGAGGGCTGGTGGATCAGGCATGGCGTTCCAAGAGACTTCAATATTTCCAATGCCAGGCGAGTCTTGTGCGGGCCGTAGGATGAAATACCCACGTACAGCGCCTTACCCTGGCGCACGGCGCTGTCCAGGGCGCCCATGGTCTCTTCCAGCGGTGTCTCCGGGTCGAAGTGGTGGGAATAGAAGATATCCACGTAATCCAGACCCATGCGCTTCAGGCTTTGATCCAGGCTGGCAAGCAGGTATTTGCGCGAGCCCCATTCACCATACGGTCCGGGCCACATATCGTAGCCAGCTTTGGTGGAGATAATCAGCTCATCCCGGTATGGCAGGAAATCCTGGCGCAAGATGCGCCCGAAGTTTTCCTCCGCCGAGCCGGGCGGTGGGCCGTAGTTGTTTGCCAGGTCGAAGTGGGTGACGCCCAGGTCGAAGGCGGTATGCAGCATCTGGCGGGCGTTTTCGTAGGACGAGACGCCCCCAAAATTGTGCCACAAACCCACCGAGATCAACGGCAGCTGCAGCCCGCTGCGACCTGTGCGCCGGTAAATCATTTGCGAGTAGCGCTTTTCGGCGGCAACATAAACCATAATCAAGCCTCCCTATTTCGTCTTTGGCCTCATCAGCAATCCAATCAGGGCGCCGGCTCCCCCCGCCAGCACGCCTACGGCGATGAATGTATCTCGCCAGAAGCGCTCCGGAAACAGGCGGATCAGCGTGTCGCTGTAGAAGAAAACCCAGGTGCCGGAGTCAAAGAACACGTTGTGAAATGCCACGAAGATCACACCGAAAGCCAGCAGCACGAATAAGATGATGCTCCCCAGCAACAGCACGGTCAGCCAGCCGCCGCGGCCGGCTGCCAGGCGGAAGCCTTCCCACCAGTTCCAGCGCCATGCGCCGATCCCTAATAAAACTAGCAGGATGGCCGAAATCGCCCACACCCGCATGGACGCCTGCACCACCAGCTTCACATCCAGCATGTGCTCCAGCTCGCGGTCGTTGTACAGACGCGTGCAGTCGTCCATGAAGCGGCAGGATTCGGGAGGCGTCTGCTGTCCGGGCGGAAAGCGCAGGTCGCCCAGGTACTCGATACCCGCCTCGTTCACCAGGTAATCCACAGCGAAGCGCGCCCAATGCAGGCGCTCCTCCTTGCTGAAACCATAGCTGTCTGCCGGGAATCCGGGCGTATTGTATTCAAATACCAGGTATGCCGGCGAGATCATCAGGCGCACCACCCCCAGAACCAGCACCACGGGCACCAGCAGGCTGGTCAGCAGCTTGAGGAAAGACTGCAGCGAAGGCGAGATTGCGGCGGGTTGTTCAGCGCTCATTTTAGATCCTCAATTTCCCCGAAAAATAAATAACTCAACACCATGTCATTGGTCACCCACTCCACCGGCGCCAGGTCATCGGTGTACACCACGGCGCTGTCCGGGGTGGGCTGCTGGTATACAACCACGTTCTCCACTGCCTGCACCAGCAGCGGGTTGACCTCCGGGCGGGTATACAGGTACACCAGGTTTTGGTACAGGTTGTCAATGCTGGTAGGTCGAGCCGTGGCATACACGATCGAGTTGAAGGTGTAGGGGATATCCATCACGTACACCGACGGGTAAACGCTGCGGATGGTGCCCACCAGCCCTTCAATCAGGCGGCGGTCATCTGGCGAGCGCCCGACGTTGATCGCCAATACGCCATCATCCTGCAAACGCCGCTGGGTGAGGGCGAAAAATTCCTGCGTGGTCAGGTGCCACGGAATATAGGGCGGGCGGTAGGCATCCACGGCGATCAGGTCGTAGCGCACCCCGCTCTGTTCCAAACCGAGGCGACCGTCCTGGGCGATGGCATTCAGGTTGGGCAGATCCATACCGAAGAATTCCTCACCCACCCGGATGATCTCCGGGTCGATCTCAAAGCCATCGATGCTCAACGGACCGAACACCGCAGTCGCCTGGCGGGCGGTCGTGCCTGCCGCCAGACCGATGATGGCAATCTGCTGTACGTTTTCGGGGGCGTAATCCGGCGGGTTGAAGAAGGGCGCCGCCAGGAACTGCTCCCACGGGCCGTCGAAATCCAAAATTGTGGGATGCCAGATCGAGTGCACGCCCTGACCTTCGTTGAGCCGCAGGTAGCGGTAATCGCCCTCCTGCAGCACCTGGATGTAATTGTAAGCCGACTCGGTCTCGTACACCTGTCCCGCGCTCTGCTTGATCGCCCCGCCGCCCCACCACAGGCCGATGATCAGCAGCAGCGGCATCCATACCACGCTGCGCACGCCGCGCCAGCCCGCCGCAAACCACAGCCCGCCCAGCGCTACCAGCACCAGCACCAGGCTGAAAACCAGGAAGGTGCGCGTGGTGCCGACCAGCGGGATCAGCACCAGCACCGGCAGAAATGTGCCTACGAATGAACCCAACGTTGAGATGGCATAGATGCGCCCGGAGATGCTTCCGGCACGGCTCGGATCCTGGATCGCCAGCCGGATAGCAAACGGTGAGATCGTTCCCAGCAGGGTGATCGGCACGATAAACAAGATCAGCACGGCAGTAAAAGAACCCAGCAGAGTGCCGATGGCAAGCTGGTCGAAGGCATCCGCAGCCAGGCGCAGCACCGGGCGCGAGATCAGCGGCACGATTCCGGCAGTAAATGCGCCCCACGCCAGCACCCTGTACATGGTTTCAGGGCGCGGCGAGCGGTCGGCCCACCAGCCGCCCAGGAAATAGCCTGCCGTCAGGTAGATCAGGATCAGCCCGATGATGCTGGCCCACACCAGGTTGCTGGTGCCAAATACGCTGCCCAACAGGCGCGAGGCGGAAAGCTCGACCGCCAGCACGGTCATGCCCGACATGAACACGGTGAAATATAAATAGCGCATGGTCGCAGGCATTATATCATCTCATCTCCATTGCCCCGCGGGGCGTCATGGACTATAATTTTGCTCCAGATTTGTTTCGAAATTCACAGGAGTTGGCATGAATCACCAAACGCTTACCGGCGCGAAAATTCGCCAGGATTTTATCGACTTTTTTGAAGAGCACGGACACACCTTTGTACCTTCGTCTTCGCTGGTTCCCGGCGGCGACGCCACCTTGCTGTTCACCAACGCCGGCATGGTTCAGTTCAAGGATGTCTTCCTGGGCACCGACTTACGCCCGTACACCCGTGCGGCCAACTCGCAGAAGTGCATGCGCGTTGCCGGCAAGCACAACGACCTTGACGACGTCGGCCGCGACGACACCCACCACACCTTCTTTGAGATGCTGGGCAACTGGTCTTTCGGCGACTACTATAAAGACGAAGCCATCGACTGGGCGTGGCAGCTGCTCACCGAGGTGTGGAAGCTGCAGCCCCAGCGCCTGTGGGCCACCTGCTTCCGCGATGATAAAGGCGATGTGCCTCAGGATGACCAGGCTGCCAATGCCTGGCGCCGCCAGCCTGGCATGCAGCCAGAGCGCATCCTGTTCTTCGGGCGCAAAGACAATTTCTGGGAGATGGCTGAGACCGGGCCCTGCGGGCCGTGCAGCGAGGTGCATTATGACCGGGGCTTGCAGTACTGCGACCTGCAGCACGTTCCCGGGCATATCTGCCAGGTGAACGGGGAATGCAAGCGCTTCCTGGAGCTGTGGAACCTGGTGTTCATCCAGTACAACCGCCGCAGCGCCACGGTTTTAGAGCCGCTGCCCGCCATGCACGTCGATACCGGTATGGGATTGGAGCGCATTGTATCGGTACTGCAGGAAGTCGATTCGAATTACAAGACCGATCTGCTCAGCCCGATGATGGATGCTGTGCAGGCGCTGACCGGGCACAGCGATGCCGTACGCCAGGAGAACACCACTCCCTACCGCGTGATCGCCGACCACACCCGGGCGGCCTCCTTCTTGATTGCCGACGGCGTTGTTCCCGGCAACATCGGGCGCAACTACGTGCTGCGCATGATCATTCGCCGCGCAGCGCGCTTCGGCAGCAAGATCGGCCTGCACGAACCCTTCCTGGCGCAGGTTGCCGAGAAGGTGATCGAAAACTACGGCGATTTCTATCCCGAGCTGGCGCGCAGCCGCAACATCATTCTCGACAACCTGACACGGGAGGAGCAGCGTTTTCAGCGCACCGTGGAAGGCGGCATGGCCCGCCTGGAAAACCTGCTGGAACGCCTGCGGCAGAGCGGCGGAAGCGTGCTGCCTGGCGACCAGGCTTTCGAACTGTACGCCACCTTTGGGCTGCCGCTGGAGCTGGCGCGCGATGAAGCCCGCGAACAGGGCATGGATGTGGACGAGGCCGGTTTTCGGGAGGCAATGGAGCAGCACCGCCTGGCATCCGGCGCAGGAGAGACTTTCGGCACGCAGGGCGGCGATAACGTCGACGTTTACCGCGCCCTGCTGGAAGAGCTGCAAGCCAAAGGTCGCCTGGGCGCACAAGGCGTGGCTTATGATCCCTACACCCGCCTGGAAGTGGAAGGCCCGCTGCTGGCTATCCTGCGCGATGGGCTGCCGGTGGAGCATGCGCAGGCCGGCGACCCGGTGGAAGTGCTGCTGCCAGACACCTGCTTCTACGTCGAGTCGGGCGGGCAGGTATCCGACACTGGAACGATCACCAGCGCAGAAGGCGAGCGCTGGCAGATCAAGATTGAAGATACCCGCAAACCCGCCGCCGGCATCATCGTACACGCCGGCGAAGTGGTGTCGGGAGTCGTGCGCCGGGGTGACCTGGCAATCGCCCGCGTGGATGCCGAACGGCGGCAGGATATCATGCGCAACCACACTGCCACCCACCTGCTGCATCACGAGCTGCGTGCCATCCTGGGCGAGCACGCCCGCCAGGCAGGCTCGCGGGTTGCCCCCGACCGTTTGCGTTTCGACTTTACCCACCCCGAGGCGATGACCGACGAGCAGGTCGAGCAGGTCGAAGCCGGCGTCAACCGCAGCATCCTGGGCAACTACCCGCTGCACATCGCCTTCAAGCCGCTCAAGCAGGCGATCGCCGATGGCGCCACCGCCCTGTTCGGTGAAAAGTACGGTGAGACGGTGCGCAATATCACCATCGGCGAACCGGAGATCTTTTCCAACGAGCTGTGCGGCGGCACGCACGTCGATGAGACGGGAGATATCGGCGTGTTTTTGATCACCAGCGAGGGCAGCGCGGCTGCCGGCGTCCGCCGCATCGAGGCGGTCACCGGGCGGCGGGCATACCAGCTCATCCAGCGCCGCTTCCGCACCCTCAAGCAAACCGCCGCTGACCTGGGCACTAATCTCGATAACGTGCCCGACAAGGTGCGCGACCTGGAAGATGAGCTGGCTGCAGCGCGCAAGCAGATTTCCACCCTGCGCCGCGATCTGGCTGGCAGGGAGTTCGAGCGCCTGCTGGAG
>JBGSTO010000517.1:0-3483 GCA_041736465.1 Anaerolineales bacterium
GTATATCTAGCCGGCTGAAGCCGGTTTTTAGAGGAGACCGACGTGGAAGCATACTGCGTCAAGTGCAAGACCAAGCGGGAGATCAGCAATCCCGAAGCTATTTACAACAATGCTGGAGCGCCTGCCACACGGGGCATCTGCCCGGTGTGCGGCACCAAGATCTACCGCATGGGTCGCAGTGAGGCGCACGAGAGCATCCCCGCGCCGAGCAAAGAAGTTATCCAGGCGGCAAAACGTTCCGGGAAGCTGGTGATCGTTGAGTCGCCGGCTAAAGCGCGCACGGTTGCGCGCTTTTTGGGGAAAGGCTACACGGTGCGCGCTTCGGTCGGTCACGTGCGCGATCTGCTGCGCTCGCAGCTTTCGGTGGATGTGGAGAACGGCTTCGAACCCAAGTACCGCGTTCCCAACGAGAAGCGCCAGGTGGTCAAAGAATTAAAGGCCCTGGCGAAAAAGGCACAGGAAATTTACCTGGCAACCGACCCGGACCGGGAAGGCGAGGCCATTGCCTGGCACCTGGTAGAAGCCGCTGAGATCGACCCCAACCTCTCGCAGCGGGTTATTTTTCATGAGATTACCGAGCCGGCAGTCGCCGAGGCTTTTTCTCACCCGCGGCAGATCAATATGTCGCTGGTGGATGCCCAGCAAGCGCGGCGCGTGCTGGATCGCCTGGTCGGCTATAACTTAAGCCCGCTGTTGTGGCGCAAAGTACGCGGGCGGTTATCTGCCGGAAGGGTGCAGTCGGTGGCGCTGCGGCTGATCGTGGAGCGCGAGCGTGAGATCCAGGCTTTCGTACCGGAGGAGTACTGGACGATTGCGGCGGAGCTGAAGCCTGAAGGCGGCAAAGTAAGCTTTACCGCCCACCTGGTGCGCCTGGATGGCGAGGAGCCGGAGCTGAAAAGCGCTGCCCAGGTGGAGCCGCTGGTAGCCGATATGCAGACGGCTGCCTACCAGATCACGCGCATCAAACGCGGTGAGCGCCGCCGCAGCCCGTACCCACCCTTCACCACCAGCACACTGCAGCAGGAGGCGTCTCGCCGCCTTGGGTATACTGCCAAGCGCACCATGGCGCTGGCGCAGCAGCTGTACGAGGGCGTAGATATTGGCACAGGCGGATCAGGGGGTCTGATTACCTACATGCGCACCGACTCAACCAACGTCTCCGAGCTGGCGCAGGCTGAGGCGCGGCAGTTCATCGGCGCCCGGTACGGCGAAAAATTCCTGCCCGCCGAAGCGCCGGTATACAAAACCAAATCGCGCGGCGCCCAGGAAGCGCACGAAGCCGTGCGACCCACTTCCGTGCTGCGCCAACCGGACAGTCTGAAGGAACACCTGAATCGCGATCAGCTGCGCCTGTACCAATTGATCTGGCAGCGCTTCGTCGCTTCGCAGATGACTGCCGCCGTTTACGACACCCTTTCGGTAGAAGTCAGCGGCAAGGGCAGCGCACACCAATTTTTGCTACGCGCCTCCGGTTTCACGGTCAAATTTCCCGGCTACCTGGTGGTCTATGAAGAGTCCAGGGATGAAGACCAGCAGGGCGAGGAAGAAAACGAGCGCATCCCACCCGGTCTGGAAGAGAACCAGGTGCAGCGTCTGCAGAAACTGCTGCCCGAACAGCATTTCACCCAGCCGCCGCCGCGCTTCTCGGAAGCCAGCCTGGTGCGCACACTGGAAGAAAACGGTATCGGTCGTCCCTCTACCTATGCCCCGATCCTGTCCACGCTGCAGCAGCGCGGTTATGTCCTCCGAGACAGCAAGCGCCTGAACCCGACTGAAACGGGCTACCTGGTCAACGACTTGATTACCGAGCATTTCCCCAACATCGTGGATGTCAATTTCACCGCGCACATGGAAGAGGACCTGGACCGGATTGCGGCGGGCGACGTTGACTGGGTGAACATCATCAGCGAGTTCTACAGCCCGTTTTCCCAGCAGGTGGAGCAGGCCGAGCAGAAGATGCCGGAGGTGAAAACCGGTCCGGAGCCAATCGGACGCGCCTGCCCGCAGTGCGGGCATGACCTGGTGATTCGCTGGGGCAGGTACGGCAAATTCATTAGCTGCAGCAATTTCCCCGACTGCCGCTACACGGAGGCCTGGCTGGAAAAGACCGGTGTGTGCTGCCCCAAAGATGGCGGCGAGATCGTGGAACGAAAAACGCGCAAAGGCCGTGTTTTTTACGGCTGCGCGAACTACCCTGAATGTGATTTCACTACCTGGAAGCGACCTTTAGCCGTTGCCTGCCCTTCCTGCGGGGGGATTCTGGTGGCTGCCGATAAGCGCAACGCACAGTGCCTGCAGTGTGAAGAGCAGATTTTGCTGGATGAGCTGGTTAATGAAGGCGATGAGGGCTCAGAAACGGCATAATTCTTGCACCCTTATTGCCAAAACCTGGACAATCCTATACAATAAAGATTGTTAACAGGAGAGTCATACACACAACGTCTGGTTGGGAGATAATCACATGGAACTTATCCGCAAACAGGTTAACAATCCGATCACCATCGGCGTGGCAGGTCTCATCATCGGTCTGCTGCTCGGCCTGCTGTATGCCTGGGCCCTCAACCCGGTGGATTGGGTGGATGCCCCGGTAGATCTGCTGCGGGCGGACTTGAAGGAAGATTACCTGCGCATGACGATTGATTCATACGCTTTGACCCGGGATGCCAACCAGGCGCTGAAGCGCTTCACGCAGCTGGGCCTGGAGGCCGAAGGGCTGCTCAACGTAGTGGCTGCCAACCCTGGCAGCGTGAACCCGCAGGTTATTACCGATTTTCGCAATGTGGTCGGGGCGCCGGTGGGGGTGCCAGGACTGCCGGAGGAGGAAGCAGCCGGGGGATCGAGCTTGTTAGGCTCACTGCTTCCCATCGCCTGCGTGGTCACCTTGTTCCTGCTGGTCGGCCTGGTGGCTCTGTACCGCTTCCGCAGCGGTGGATTGCAGATGCCATCGTTCAAGCCTGCGCGGCCTGCTGCGGGCGCCACCGCCCGTCCGAGCGGGTACGTCCAGCCAGCCGGCTATCCTTCCATGGAAGATGCGCCAATGGTGCAGTTCATGTCTTCCTACAAGGTCGGCGATGACCTGTTCGATGACTCTTTCAGCGTCGACTCTCCCTCAGGAGAATTCCTGGGCGAGTGCGGCGTGGGTATTTCGGAGACCATCGGCGTTGGCGATCCGAAAAAAGTCACCGCCTTCGAAGTCTGGCTGTTTGACAAGTATGATATCGAGACCGTGACCAAGGTCGCCATGAGCGCCCACGCTTTTCTGGATGAGGCCATCCGCCAGCGCCTGGCAGCCAAGGGTGAGCCGCTGCTGGCTGAACCTGGCGCCGAGCTGGTACTGGAGACCGAGAGCCTGCGCATGGTGGCTCGTATCATGGACATGGCTTACGGCAGCGGGGCAGTGCCCGAATCCAGCTTCTTCGAGCGCATGACCCTGGAGCTGGCCATCTGGTCTAAGAAATAGAGATTGCTATGACTACGACGCGG
>JBGSTO010000518.1:0-4598 GCA_041736465.1 Anaerolineales bacterium
TGTCATACAGCCGGTATTTGAAGATCGCCAGCCCGATCACCAGCGGGAAGCCGTTGACCGAAGCAGCGACCATCAGGCCGTAGCTCCAGTGCTCGAGGAGCGGCGGATAGAAGACCGCCCCGAAAAACTCGAACCCCGCCACATGCACGAAAACCACGGTCATCAAAAAATATGCAAACCATTTGAACTGCTGGCGCTCATCTCCGGACGATGTGCGAAAGCGGGTGATAAAAGCGGCGATGCCGATCAGAATGGCAATGATCGACGTTAAGGGGACGCCTGAGAACAAGACTGCTCCCAACTGGCGAAGCCAGGGGAAGGGCAATCCGAAGGGATTGTCGATGGGGATCGCTCCTGCGACGCCGTTAAGGGTCATTGGTCCGGGGGCGATTGCCGCCAGAGCAGTCAAGAAGATCGGTATCGACAGCGAGATGAGGATGGCTGACTTCCATCCCTTCGAGATGAAGTCGCCGGTAGGGTAAAGCACCGGCAGGAGAACGAACAACAGCAGGATCGAGAAAGTAGCGAGAATCATCACCAACCAGGCGCTGAGCCCTGCAAACGGCAGAGACGACCCTGGTGTGATGGCACACTCCATATAATTTGAGAGTGCCGAATTCAAAGGTAAGAGCACACCCAGGATGGTCATCAACCAGCCGATGCGGTTTTCTGAGCGATAGATTGTCAATAAGCGCCCGATCACCGCGAACGCCAATCCAGAAAGCATCAGGCCCGTAAGCATGATGAAGGTGGCGGTATCCTCGCTCCATTGAGATGCGAAACTTCGGCAGCCTGCCGCAGGGAGAGCGGCATTCGCGGCGATGATCGCCAGGCTGAGAGCCAATGCCAGCCAACCGGAAACCGCTTTGATTTTGTGGTCCGTTGTCATCTGCTTGTGCCCTTCACTGGCGTGTTTGCGAGCGGTCTATCAGCGACAGCGAGACGGTCTCAGGCTGCAGGGTTTCGTGGGAAATCTGGATCAAAGCCTCATTCAGGCGCGCTAAATCGACTTCACTGCGGGCGACAGCCGCAAATTTGCCCAGCGCCTGCTCGGAGTCATACTTGCGTCGGTAAAAACGGCGGTCGATGGTATCCTGGATGCGGTGGCGCAGCGGGTTGAACAGGGCGGCGATGCCCAGTGTGGATATCACAACTGCTGCCGTGGATTGCTGCCCGGTGATGGCTGAGAGCAGGCTCTGTAGGATGGTGATGCTGCCGAAATAGACCAGCGCCAGCAGGAGGGTGAGGGTGGAATAGACCAGGGTGCGGCGGATGAGGAGGTCGATATCCCACAGGCGGTAGCGCAGGATGGCGATGCCGATGGAGATCGGGATGAACAGGTAACCTAACAGGCCCATTGGTATATAGATCAAGTAGACGAAAGCCAGGCGTTCCGGCGTCGGGTTCGAGGGTGGGAAGTAAATCGAGATGATTGTGAAGGGGATGAAGATGATAAAAGTTCCCAGGATGCCTGCCATCACCCATTTGGTTTGCTGGCGTTCGATGGGATTGGATACCAGGCGGTAGCGATAGATGGCAGCATAGCCGCCGGTAAGAAACCATGGGAAGAAGGCCCCCAATGAGAGTATGGCATAGATTTGTTCATTGATCTGAATGCCCAGATAGGGTGAAAGGATGGCAAAGAGGGTTGCAACCAGCAAGGGGGGAACAATCCATGCCATCCACCCAGGCACAATCCGCCCGCTGGGAAATACAAAGGGCAGCAATACGAAGGCGGCTGTAGCGACGGCATAGATAAGGTGCACCACCGGCATGAAATTCCCCAGGTTTTGTACGCCTTCTACGGCAAACGTGGTCAGCATCAGCGAGAGCATCAGGGCGATCCAGTCATCTGAGCGCCGCATGAAGATCACCAATCCCACCAGCAAGAATGCAATGCGGGGAAAGACGCTGTTGAACAAATACACGAACAGCAGGAGCTGAGCGGGGATATTCAGCGCTTCGCCCAGGGCAATATCCCCCTGCCCGACATGCCACGGCCCACACAACACTGCCGGATCGGTGCAGTCTTGCAGCGGGGCGCGCAAGATGATGTTGAGCTCGGCGATGAAGGCAATGACCGCGGCTGCGGAGATGATGAGCCACACGGCACGCGCCAGGTTGAGCCAGGGAGGGCGCAAGAGCGTCGTTGATTGGATGGATAACATGCTGGTCACTCTCCCTTTTGGAGGCTGCGAAGCGAGGATTTTGAGCTGCTGTGACCGGCGCCAGGTTTGAGCCACAGGCTGGCGTTCTCGGGTTGGACCGTTGCGGTGACGATGCTCAGCAGCTCACTTGCCAGGCTGTCGATTTCAACTTCGCTGCGCGCGGCGTGCGCGAAACCAGCCAGCGCCTGGTCCGCATCGTAGCGCTGGCGGTAGAAACGCTGATCGATAATGATTTGTATGCGACTCCGCAGCGGATTGAACAGGGCTGCAATCACCAGGGTAGAGATCACAACCGTGAGCGTGGACTGCTGCCTTGTGATCGAATTGAACACAGCCTGCAGAAGGGTGACGCCGCCCAGATACACACCAGCCAAAAGCACCGTCACCAAAGAATAAACCAATGTGCGCCGGATGATGACGTCAACATCATACAGACGGTAGCGTGTTATGGCAACGCTGATCGCCAGCAGGGGGGCCAGCGCAGCGTTATTCACCAACTGTTCACCCAGGGTAAGACCGGCGCCAACGCTGAGCGCCAGGCCAATCGTGATCATGCCTGCCATGATACCAACGCCCACGATCAGCCATTTGATCTGCTGGCGCATAACCGGCGTGGAGCTTCGCCAGCGCGCCCAGACCGTGCCGGCGAGCACCAGCGCAGAGAGCGCCATCGCTGGGACGCCGATGGCGAACAAGATGTCATACAGCCTCTGCGGCGTCTCTTTGATAAATGGGCTGGGGATTTGATAGGCAGAGGAGTAGTACGCCTCCAAGTTGGAACCGGCAAAGGTCGGCAGGAAGAATGCCCAGTATGTGAGGATAAAACTGGCTCCCAGGAAGCCGGGCATCAGCCTGCCTTCCGGGAAGATAGCCAGCATCCACAGCAGGATGCTGATGATGATCATCCAGGACCAATTGGTGAACCAGGCGGCGAAGATAGCGCCTGGCAGACCTCCGGACACTGTATAGTAGCCGTAGATGGCCCATTCCTGTGTAAATGTGCTCAGGGAAGAGACTACTCCCAGGAAAGTGAGCATCCAGCCAATGGGGTGGCGAGGGCGCTGTGCGATTACCAGGAAACCGAGCAGCCCGGCTGCTGCTGGCAGAATTAAACTCAATGAGCTGAAATTCAACCAGCTTATGGCTGAATCCCTGGCGCCACCTGAATGCCCCCAGGACTGCGGAATACTGGTTTCGCGGTTGAGCACGAAGAAGATCTGGCTGCCAACCACCAGCAGCAGCGTCATTCCCATGACAAGCTTCGAGAGGGTATTGAGATTCCTGTTGCTAAGCGCCATGCTGATCGCTCTCTGCTGTGAAGCTCGCCGGCATCGATCTTGTGGGATTATCCTGTGCGGCTGGTTTCAACCACAGGCTGATGCTGTCCGGCTTGAGCGAATTGTGCGATGTCTCGATCAGCTCAGCTGTGAGGCTGGAGAGATCAACATCGCTGCGGGCGTTGGCGGAAAAGGA
Source organism: Anaerolineales bacterium (assembly GCA_041736465.1). Classification (GTDB taxonomy): domain Bacteria; phylum Chloroflexota; class Anaerolineae; order Anaerolineales; family UBA4823; genus JAJUJL01. Next base: position 3,642 of record JBGSTO010000518.1, read on the forward strand.
TTCAAGGATTTTCTGGGCGTCATAGCCTTGGCGGTGGAAGCGGCGGTCGATGGTCAATTGCACCCGATGGCGGAGCGGGTTGAACAGGGCTGCAATACCCAGGGTTGAGATCACAACCGCCAGGGTGGACTCCTGACCGGTCACGGTGCTCAGCAGGCTCTGCAGAATGGTCACGCCGCCGAAGTAAAACAGCGCCAGAGTTCCGGTGACGATGGCGTAGAGCAGCGTGCGGCGCACGATCAGGTCGATATCCCACAGCCGGTAGCGCAGGATAGAAATGACGAAGGTTACCGGAAAGAAGATGATCATCGGCGCCAGCAGGCTGAAAATCGCCAGGTTGAACGCCAGCTTAACGGCGCTCGATTCCGGCGGGAAGAACTCGACGAAGACCGAGTAGGTCAGTATGGCTGCCACCAGAGTCAGCAGCCCAAAGATGACCCATTTCGTTTGCTGGCGTTCCACCGGGCTTGATATTTTGAGGAAGCGATACACCTGGGCGTACACCCCCAGGAAGATACCAGCGGTAAACATCGGCAGAAATACCGTGCTGAACTGTCCCGAAGGACTGATCAGCCCAAAACTGCGGATGACGGGATCAAACAGGGCGACGAGGGTCAGCACCAGGATAGGGTAGATACCCCAGCGCGGTACAAAGCGCCCGTCTGGGAAGATAAAAAACAGCGCCAGGAACAGCACCGCGGTGACCGAAGTGGAAATTTCGAATGGAATTCTTAAACCAGGATGCAGCGCTACCAGGGCGGAGTCGGATTCGACCATGAAGTTCAAGCCGAACAGCGCCAGGGCATAAGCCAGCGTCAGACCAAACCAGGAGCGCGGCAGCTGCCAGAATATCAAGCCGCCCAGCAGCGCCAGCACCCCGGAGACCAGGATCTCGAGTACGATGTGATAAATGGCATAAGCGTGCAGGCTGCCGCCCAGTTCCCTGAGCAGCTCGGC
>JBGSTO010000542.1:0-7066 GCA_041736465.1 Anaerolineales bacterium
AAAGGGCGAAGGCTATTTCACCTGCCTGAACTCGCTGCGAGACGTGGAACCGATGGTGGGGCTGATCCTGAGCGAGGGAGCGATGGATGCACCGCCGCCGGAAAATGCAGGCGATGAGGCGGCAGGTGGGGCCGAGCAGGAGGGGGAAGGTTAAGATGAAAGCGACCGGGAAGAAGCAGCAAACCAACAGCAGCCTACGGGTGGGAGAGATCCGCCCGAGCCAATTGATGTACACCTACGGGGTGGGGGCGCTGATCGACCTGCCCAAGATTTCGGTGATCGTGACCGGGCTGGACGATTGGCCGACCAACCCCGAATACACGCGCCCGGTGAACGAGAGCCGTTTGCTGCAGGCGGTGCAGTTCCACCTGCCGGCGGTGGAGAAACTGCTGGCGCCGCCGGTGGTGCCAGAGACGGGCAAGCCTTTTGACCCCACCGATGTTGAAACGCTGATCGGGGTGCCGGTGGCTACCTTCCCGCGCTGGATGGTGTGCCCGCACTGCCGCATCCTGGCGCCGCTGAGCTCGGGGCTGTTCCAACTGGATGAAAGCCTGTACCGCAGCGACGAAACCTGCTACCGGCATACAAGCTGCAACCGGGCGAAAAATCCGGAGGTGATCCCAGCGCGCTTCCTGGCGGCGTGCGAAAACGGGCACCTGGATGACTTCCCGTGGGTGGAATTCGTGCATCACAACGAAGCGTGCGAGCTGCCGATGCTGCGACTGATCGAGCACGGGCCATCCGGAGAGACGCGCGACCTGGAAGTGCGCTGCGAGCACTGCGATGCGAAGCGGCGCATGACGGAGGCATTCGGCATCGAAAACCGCGAGAAGCTACCCGGCTGCCGCGGGCGCCGTCCGCACCTGCGGGATTTCGACAGCAAGCCGTGCGAATTGAAGATGCGGGCTATCTCGCTGGGGGCTTCTAACACCTGGTTCGCAACCTCGCTGAGCACGATCGGCATCCCGGTCTCGGCGGATATCCTGATGCAACTGATCGAAGAGAGCTGGGGCGTGCTGAAGAACGTGAGCAGCGTGGAAATCGTTGCGTTCATGCGGTCGGTCGGGCAGCTTGGGAGGCTCAGCCAATACCCGGATGGAAGGATTTTTTCAGCGATCCAGCAGTACCAGTTCAATCTGAACACGGGAAGCACACGGGGCACGAAACCGGATTTGAAGACGCCGGAGTGGAAAGTGTTTACCGAGCACAACCCGGCGCTGAACAGCGACGAATTCCGGCTGCGCCCGGTGGAGGCGCCGGCGCAGTATCAAGGCATGATCCGGCAGGTGGTGCTTGTGGAGCGGCTGCGGGAAGTGACGGCGCTGGTGGGATTCACGCGCATCGATTCGGGGGGCGAGATGACCGACGAGCTGGACATTCCGACACAAAACGCGCCGCTGGCGCGCAGAGCGCCCACGTGGGCGCCGGCGAGCGAGGTGCGCGGCGAGGGGATCTTCGTCCAGTTCGATGAAGCCCGGATTGGCGAATGGGCCAGCCGCCCGAGCCTGCTGGCAGCGAGAAACGAGTTTTTCGAGGCGCACGTGCGCTGGCGGAAGGCACGCGGCATTGAGCCGCCGGAGGAGGGGTTCCCGGGAATGCGCTACGTGCTGCTGCACTCGTTCTCGCATGCATTGATGCGGCAGTTTGCGCTGGAATGCGGGTATGCGTCAGCCAGCATCCGCGAGCGGATTTACGCCCAGGCGCCGGGCGAGGGGCGCGATGGGATGGCGGGCATCCTGATCTACACCTCAGCCCCGGACAGCGAGGGTACACTAGGCGGGCTGGTGAGCCTGGGCGAGACCGAAACGCTGAGCCTGCACATTGCCCAGGCATTGGAAGCCATGCAGTTATGCGCCAACGACCCGCTGTGCGCCGAACACGTTCCCGGAGCACAGGGTCACACCATCCACGGAGCGGCGTGCCACGCGTGCCTGTTTTCGCCGGAGACTTCGTGCGAGCGCGGCAACCGCTACCTGGACCGGGCGGCGCTGGCGGTGACGGTCGAAAAAGGCGAGCTGAGTTTCTTCGAGGCGAAATGAACAGCATCCCGGAAATCGTACTGCGCCTGGTGGAGGATTTGCCAGCGGAGCAGGCGGAGCACCTGGCTCGGCTGCTGGAGAACGAAAGCGACCCCAACTGGGGGCGGCGGCTGCATTTGCTGAGAGCGGCAATCCCGCAGGTGGAGGTGCAGGAACGGGCGCTGCGTTTCATTTCCGAGTGGCAGTCGCTGCCGCAGCCGCCCACGGCGCGGGAAATGGCGATGCTGCTGGAATCGGTTTCGCTGGCGCTGGCGCAGCAGCGAGGCAAGCAAAAGATCGAGCTGACCTGGACAGGCCCGCACAGTTCGCAGAGCAACCTGCGGCGCACCGACCAGGCCTTGATGGAGCTGATCCATGAAGCCAGGGAACGCATCCTGATCGTGAGCTTCGTGGTGTACAAGGCCAGGGCGATCCTGGCGGCGCTGGAGCAGGCGGCGGATCGAGGGGTGGAGATCACTATCGTGCTCGAGTCGGGCGAGGTGAGCGAGGGGAAGATCGCGTACCGGGCGATCGACTCGCTGGGGGCGGCAGTGCGGGAAAAAGCGAGGGTGTTCATCTGGCCGGCGGCGAAGCGACCGGCGAATGCTGAAGGGAAGACCGGTTCGCTGCATGCGAAGGCCGGGGTGGCGGATGGGAAGATGGCGTACATCTCAAGCGCCAACCTGACCGAGTACGCGATGACGGTGAATATGGAGATGGGGGTGCTGATGAGGAATGCGGAGATTGCGGGAAGTATCGAGAGGCATTTTGAGGCGCTGATTGCACAGCGGGTGCTGATGGAGGTGGAGAGGGCGGGGTAAGTGATGATCAGGAAAATACTATCTGTTCAAATGCAATGTCAACCGTTGTAGCGTAGATACCGGAATTTTCGCTAGAATAAATCCGGACCGCCCTATAACATGAATGTCTCATTCTACGAGTAAATCCAACCAAATCCTCAATCAAGTACAATGACATTAATCGGCCAATTGATGACATCTTTCATTTGACATTCATAAGAAAATATGCGATAAAGAGAGAAATATTTCACGAACTTCTGGAAGCTATGACCCAGGGGCTGTAATGTGGTCACTTCGTCCCTGGCGAGCAAGCAGTGAACCCGGCCAGATTGTTGGCTGGGTTATTGTTTTAATCAATAAACTAATAAGGTTGAGGCGGGGATATTTAAACGGTGATTACTGAGTCACAACTTTATCGTCTGATTTTATTATTGTTAACTACTGAATTGATCAGTCAGGGCTGGATCATCTACAAAGGGGCTGTGCAATGATTAGAAAAATGTTTACCAAGATGGTTTCGGACTCCTTGAATACCGCAGTTATTCTTTCACTGGTATTCCCTCACATCTTTCCTATCTATTCACATTCATTTTCGAAAGCTGATGAAGGGAGTTCCCCCACTAGTCCAACAATCATGGAATCTTCCGATGAAGAGATTCGATCAACGCAGGTAACCACGAATATCTTTGACTATACGAAATACCAGCAGAGTGATTTAATCAATTCATCTAATACTATTGCTTTGGAACCCGAAATTCAGATAAATTCATCCGATCAAATTACATCAACCGAGATTATTACGACTACACCTCCAATCCTTCCACCTGATCCTGCCGAATTTCCACCTTCTGAGCCAGCTCCGGTTATTACGCCAACGGAACAGATTATTTTAGCAACCGAATCCGGTTTGACACGTTACGTCGCTGATAACGGCAACAACGATATGAACACCTGCCTGGAGCCGAACTTACCTTGCCGGACAGTTCAGTGGGCATACTCCCAGGCGCTTTCCAATGACATCATCAAAATTGCCACCGGCGTTTACACAAATCCCAACATGAGCGTTGACCTTAAGTTCCTGACCGTCGATAAGACAATTGCCTTGTCAGGCGGCTACTCGACTTCAGACTGGAACGCACAAGATCCGCTGCTGAACCCGACGGTGCTCGATGGGCAGAACCTGGGGCAGGTGCTGTATGCCAGCACTGCCGGGATCACCGTCACATTGAACGGGTTGACAGTGCAGAACGGGCTCAGCTACGTGGTCGATGTGCGCAACGGTCGGTTGTTGATGGACGGCTGCCAGGTCAGCAACAACACAGGCGGCAACTATGCAGTCTATCTGGATAACGCCGACGGGTCACGAGTAGTGAGCTCAGCCATCCAGAACAATCGTTATGGGCTGTATGCCACTAATACCGACAACCTGCTGCTGCAGGGCAATACCATCTCAGGCAACACCATTAGCTATGGTGTGTATCTTTATATTAACAACCTGTATGCCACACTGACAGAGAACTCGATCAACACCAACGCCGGCTACGGGCTATACCTTTACTCCAACAACGACTATGCCAATTTCACCCAAAACACGATTTCCACCAATGGTTCCTATGGGGTATATGTCAATCGCGGAAATGATTATGTATTGTTTGATCACAACACGATCGTCAATAACAACAATACTGGCGTCTACTTCTACAACTACAGTGCCAACAACAATAACACCTTTTTGAACAACACCATCGCCGGCAACAAAGGCTTTGGGGTGTGCTTCAACTCCAGCAGTTATTCAACCAATATCACTTTCCAGAACAACTTGATTGCCGGCAACGGAACAAACAACACCCACGATGGGTTGTATATCTACGGCGGCACGAACTTCTTGCTGGAGGACAACTTCATCGCTCGCAACCTGGGCGATGGCATCGAGTGGGGTTACGGAACAGGAACGCTACGGCATAACACGATCGCCGACAACACCGGCGGCGTTGGGCTGCGCGCTGGCCAACCCACCCTGACCCTCGTCAATACCATCATCAGCGGGCACACCTATGGCATCCAGACCACTTCTACTTCTGCCAGCGTTTCGGCTGACCACACCCTGTGGTGGAACAATACCTACAACACCGGCGCTTTTGGCGGGATCAACATCCCCACCAGCAATAATGTTTATGGCGATCCAGCCTTCGCAGATGGAGTCGATCCTTTCAGCGCCTTTCACCTCACTGCCGCTTCCTCGGCGATCGACGCCGGGGCAATCACAGCCGTGTCGATCGACATCGACGGCGAAAACCGCGCCTGGCCGGATATCGGCGCCGACGAGTATCCGCGCGTCCTGACACTCTTCCCCGATTACCGGCGCTCCGCCGCCCCAGGGGCGGTGGTGAGTTACACCCACACGCTGCTCAACTCGGGCGGGGTAACGGATTCGGTGGCGCTCTCGGCAGTCTCTTCCCAGGGTTGGGATCTCTCACTCGATCCAACCAGCGCCACGCTCGCCAGCGGACAGACCATCAGTGTTACCCTGGCACTTAGCGTGCCACCCGGCGCTGACGGCCTGGCCGATACCACTTCCCTTATCGCTACTTCCACCATCTCCCCTTCTGTTTTCACTTCGGTTGATGATACGACGATCGTTGGTTTGGAAGTGCGCTTAGAGCCAAATCATAATAGCTCCCTCTTGCCCGGAATAACTACTGTACTGACACATACCATAACCAATCTAAGCCCTATACCAGATATTTACACCGTCACATTGTCGAGCATCCGCGGCTGGTCGGAACTACTTACGCCGGGGCCGTTCAGCCTCGATCCGGGCGCTTCTGCGCAGGTAGATGTGCGGGTGACGCTGCCGGCTTCGGCAGCCGCTGGCAACGCTGACATCGTCACATTGACTGCAGCTTCTTTGAGTATCCCGGAAGTGTTGGACACTGCGGTAGACACCATCACTGCCCTGGCAGCGCCGGGCACGCGCTACGTCGCTCCCAGTGGGATTGATACCGACAACAACTGCCTGGTAAATACAATCCCCTGCCAGACACTGAACTGGGCAAACGATCAGGCATTATCCGGAGACACCATCAAGCTGGCGGCAGGGACGTACTCCAACCCAGACATGACGGCCGAGCAGCGCCTGCTGGTGGTAGACCGGACGATGTCACTGTCAGGCGGCTACTCAACATCGGACTGGAACACACAGGATCCGCTGCTGAACCCGACGGTGCTCGACGGGCAGAACCTGGGCCAGGTGCTGTATGCGGACACTGCCGGGATCACCGTCGCATTGAACGGGCTGACGATCCAGAATGGGCTCAACTATGTGGTCGAAGTGCACAACAGCCGCCTCCTGATAGATAGCTGCCAGGTCAGCAACAACACAGGTAGCAACTATGCAGTCTATTTGGATAACGCCGACGGGTCACGAGTAGTGAGCTCAGCCATCCAGAACAATCGTTATGGGCTGTATGCCAACAACACCGACAACCTGCTGCTGCAGGGCAACACCATCTCAGGCAATACCAGCAGCTATGGTGTGTACCTGGGGACCAGCAACCTGTATGCCACACTGACAGAGAACTCGATCAACGCCAATGCCGGCTACGGGCTATACCTTTACTCCAACAACGACTATGCCAACCTCACCCAAAACACCATTTCCACCAATGGTTCCTATGGGGTGTACGTCTATCGTGGCAACGATTATGTGGTGTACGATCACAACACGATTATCAGTAACAACAACACAGGCATTTATTTAAGCGACTACGATCCTAACAACAGCGGTACTTTTACCAACAATACCATTACTGGAAACAAGGGTTACGGCATCTACTTCTACGGTTACGATTCCACTTATAACATCGTGGTCCAACGCAACGTGATCGCCGATAATGGTACGGACAATACTCACGACGGACTGTATCTGAGAAATGTTAACAACTACATTTTGGAAAATAATCTGATTGTCCGCAACCTGGGGGATGGAATCCAGTGGGAAAACGGCACCGGCTCTCTTCTGCACAACACGATCGCCGATAATGCTGGCGGCGTCGGACTGCGCGCCGGCTCCCCCACCCTGACCCTCGTTAATACCACCATCAGCGGGCACACCTACGGCATCCAGACCACTTCTACCTCCGCCAGCGTTTCGGCTGACCACACCCTGTGGTGGAACAATACCTACAACACCGGCGCTTTTGGCGGGATCAACATCCCCACCAGCAATAATGTTTATGGCGATCCAGC
>JBGSTO010000555.1:0-13784 GCA_041736465.1 Anaerolineales bacterium
AGCGCTGCCTGGATCTCCGCTAATGCCTGTGTTTGCCGGTGGCGGTCGGCTTCCCACTGCGCCTTCAGAGACGCCAGCGTCTCGGCTGCGTTCTCCGCCGCCATCTGAATCAGCTCTTGCTGCTGGCCCTGGTGCGGCACCAGAATCTGCAGGCAATCGTCGCCTCGCTTCTGGCTGAGCCAGCGGCGGATGATTTGCGCCTCTTCTACTTCTTGCGGCAGCAGCACCTGCTCGGGCACATTGGGGGTCTGATCATAGAATTGTTTCAGAAATTCTTCCAATACATTGGCGTCGCTGCTTGCTTCGGTGCCTTCCAGCAAGAAATATTCTCTCCCGATAAGCTTCCCGCCGCGAATAAAGAAGACCTGAACACAGGCCTCTCCATTGGAGCGTGCCAGGGCGATCACATCTGAGTCGACGTAATCGGAGGAGATCACTTTCTGCCGCTCGACCACGCTGTCGATGGCGTGGATCTGGTCGCGCAGAGCGGCAGCGCGCTCGAAGCGCAGCTCTTCGGCTGCCTGCGCCATCTCGGTATGCAAGCGAGAGACGATCGCTTCTGTGCGTCCCATTAAGAAATTGCACAGGTCATCGATCATCTGCCGGTACTTCTGCTGGCTGACGGCGCCGATACAGGGGGCGTTGCACAGCTTGATATCATAGTACAGGCAGGCGCGCTCGTCTTCACCGGTAATGGTGCGGTCGCAGGTCAGATAGGGGAAGATGCGCCGTAAGACGTCCAGCGTTTGGTGCACCGCCCAAACGCTCGTGTAGGGGCCATAATAGCGAGAGCCGTCTTGCACGATCTGGCGGGTGACGGTTACTTTGGGAAAAGGGTCTCCCCAGTGCACTTTGATATAGGGGTAGCGCTTGTCATCTTTCAGCCGCACATTGTAGTGAGGCCGGTATTTCTTGATCAGATTCATTTCCAGGATCAAGGCTTCCAGTTCGGAATCCACCACGATCCATTCAATGTCATCGATTTTTTGTACTAACTGGTGGGTTTTGGGCGTTATTTGTGCACTGGAATGGAAATACGACCTTACGCGGTTGCGCAGGTTGATCGCTTTGCCCACATAAATCACCTTACCGTCGGCATTCTTCATCAAGTAGCAGCCGGGGCGGGTGGGCAGCGAATCCAGGATTGCGGTGAGTCGATCGGATAGCGCCATTGGTCTGTTATTTTAACATACCTGAATCTCTTGGGAGATCAATGCTATAATGATTCCTTCGGAAGAGAACATTTTGCTGGCAGTATTCCCACAAACGACGCCTGGCGTGGCAAAACCCAAAGCACAGTTATGAACCATATACCCTCAGACCAGCCAATCGAAGTCTATTTGGGAGATTTGTTGAAGCAAGCCGGGCTGCGCCTGGCGGTGGCCGAGTCATGCACCGGAGGCTTGATTTCTCACCGCATCACCAACGTGCCCGGCTCATCCGGCTATTTTGTGGGTGGAATCATTGCTTATGAATACAGCGCCAAAGAGCGCCTGCTGGATGTGCAGCGCAAGACGCTGGATACGTACGGGGCGGTCAGTGAGCAGACGGTTCTTGAGATGGCGCGCGGGGTATGCCTGGTTTTGGGTGCGGATCTGGGGGTCTCAGTAAGCGGCATCGCAGGACCGGGAGGCGGCACGCCAGAGAAACCGGTTGGGCTGACCTGGATCGGCCTGCACACTCCGCATGGCGAATTGGCGCGGCGCTATGTCTGGCAGGGCAACCGGCTGGCGGTGAAAGAACAGTCTTCGGAGCAAACGCTGCGAATTGTGGTGGAATACCTGGAATCGATTCGGGGATGATAATCGCCGGGCGGAGGGCTTTCAGCAGCTCCGCCCGGTGTGCTCTTCATCTGTCAGCTTCCCATCCTGGTGCGCTCTTGCTCGACAACCTTGTCTTCCAGTTTGCGGAACAGCGGCTCGGGTTGGTTGAGCTTTCCACCGGGCAGCAGCTCGCTCGGACGCCAGCGACCGGTCGCTTTTTCGGGTAGGTAGCGCAGCACATTGTGGATGCCGAGGCTATCCTCCTGGCTTTCGATTGCCTGCTCGCCGAAAAGCGGCTGCTCGTACCCCAGATAGTGATGCAGACGCTCGCAGCTGAAGGGCAAGAAAGGTGATAGCAAGATCTTGAGCGAATCTATGGCGCGCAGCGCAGTGTAGATTGTTTTTGCCGCCGCGGCTTTATCGCTCTTGATTTCGAACCAGGGTGCTGCTTTGTCCAGGTAGCGGTTCACCTCGGAGGCCAGGCGGATGGCTTCGAACAGCGCGGCTCGCAGGTGGACGCTATCCAGGTGTGCGCCGATCGTTGCAAACCCGGTCTCGACTGCTGACAGAACTTCCATGTCACCTGGACGCAGCTCGCCTGGTTCCGGCACCTGCCCCTCCCAATTCCTGTAGGCGAAGGACAGCACCCGGTTGGCAAGATTGCCCCAGGTGGCGACCAGCTCGTTGTTATTCCGGTTAACGAATTCCTGCCAATCCCAATCGGTATCCCTGCTCTCCGGCATATTCGTGGTCAGATAGTAGCGCAGCGGGTCCGGGTCATACCTGCTGAGGAAATCCAAACCCCAGACAGCCCAGTTCCGGCTGCCCGAAATTTTCTGACCCTCCAGGTTCATGAACTGGTTCGCCGGCACGTCATAAGGCAAGTTGAGCGGTTTTCCGGGTACTTCGTTAAAGAGCAAATTGAATTGCTCGCCGGCTCCTTCGAGCTGAGCAGGCCACATGGCTGCGTGGAAGAAGATATTATCCTTGCCAATGAAGTAAAAAGACCTGGCATCGGGTTGGCTCCACCATTCATGCCAGATATCGGGTTGGTTGACAACCTGCGCCCACTCGATGGTTGCAGATAGATAGCCGATGACGGCCTCGAACCACACGTAGATACATTTGCCCTGCCAGCCGTCTACCGGCACCGGGATGCCCCAGTCGAGATCGCGCGTGATCGGGCGCGGGCGCAGGCCTTCGCTTTCGATTTGGCCCAGCGATTGGGCGATGACGGTCTCGCGCCAGTAATGCTGGCGCTCGCGCAGAAAGGCAGCTACGTCGGGCTCCAGCTTGGATAGGTCCAGGTAGAAGTGTTCGGTTTCCCGCAGCTCCGGTCGCGAGCCGTCTACCTTCGAGCGCGGATTGACCAGCTTCTCGGGTTCGAGCACGTTCCCGCAGCGATCGCATTGGTCTGATCGCGCCCCCTCGAAGCCGCAAATATAGCAAGTGCCCTCAACATAGCGATCGGGTAAAAAGCGCCCCGCGCTGGGCGAATACCACTGCGGTGTGGTCTCAGTATACAGAAAGCCGTTGTGCTTCAGGGCCAGGAACATGGTCTGCGACACCTTGAAGTGGTTTGCGGTGTGCGTGGTAGTGAACAGGTCGTAGCTGATGCCGGCCTTCAAGAAAAGCTCCAGGAACTGGTTGTGGAAGCGCTGGTAGACCTCCTCAACCGGTTTGTTCTCGGCGTCGGCCCGCAGCGTCACCGGCGTGCCGTGTGCATCGGTGCCAGAAACCATCACAACCCGGTTGCCTTTTAGCCGGTGGTAGCGCGCAACAATATCCCCCGGCAGATGAGAGCCGACGATATTGCCGACGTGGATGGAAGCGTTGGCGTAGGGCCATGCGATGGCTATCAAAATCTTGTCGTTTCCCATGATCTCCTCCTTATTTTGCTGTAATTACAGCGATAATATGACCCGATCGATGACACATGCTGGCAGCCTGCACAAATAAAAGGGCTGCCCGTATTGAGGACAGCCCGGTAGATTCTAAATCAAGCTAGCCTGAGGCTACAGACTGATCCTGCAGGCTGTCCAGACGCGCACAACCATCCCCATGCACATCATCATGGGCTCGTTGGAGAATGTTGTGGAGCGAAAATTCGGTGCCATGCGTCCCTCAGCCTGTAGTTAAGCTGCCCTGATTCTAAATTCCTTGCCGACTTCTGTCAAGCGGTCTGCCGTAATTCGTAATTTTACAGATACTCGCGCAGCTGCCTGGCACGGCAGGGATGGCGCAAGCGGCGCAGCGCCTTGCCTTCAATTTGGCGAATTCGCTCCCGGGTGAGACCGAATTTAGCGCCGACTTCTTCCAGCGTGTAGGGGCTATTGCCATCCAACCCGAAGCGCAGCCGCAGGATGCGCGCCTCCCGCGGTGAAAGTGTGGCGAGCACCTCATTGACGCGTTCGCTCAGCATCTTGTGATAGACCACCTGCGAGGGTCCAGGGTTGAGGCGATCTTCTACAAACATGCCCAGCTCGGTTTCCTCTTCATCACCTACCGGGGTTTCCAGTGAGAGCGGCGTTACTGAAACCTGCAGCATCCACTCTACTTTTTGGGCAGGCAGCTCCAGGGCATCTGCCAGTTCCTCCTGGGTGGGAGGCCGTCCAAGATTTTGCTCCAAATCGTGCGATACGCGGTGCAAGCGCCGGATGCGATCTGACATGTGTACCGGCAGGCGGATTGTGCGTCCCTGGTCGGCGATGGCGCGGGTAATCGTTTGGCGGATCCACCAGGTGGCATAGGTTGAAAAACGAAAGCCGCGTTTATACTCGAATTTTTCGACTGCTTTCATCAGCCCCAAATTGCCTTCCTGAATTAGATCCAGAAAGGGTACTCCTCGACCGATGTATCGTTTTGCCACACTGACTACCAGCCGCGTATTTGCCTTGATGATGTGTTCACGAGCAAGCTGTCCATCCTGGACCTCATGCTCCAATTGAGTAATTCGTACGGCAGTCACCTTGCCATTCGAGTGTGCCAGTTCTTTATAAGCTTCTCTTCCGCGCTCAATTCGTTGTGCCAGTGATACTTCTTCTTCCAGGTTTAGCAGGGGGACCCTGGACATCTCCTTCAGGTAGATGTCTACCGAGTCGTTGGCATTTACGTGTTCGAGTGGATGCGGGGCTTCACTCTCCTCCATATCCAGCGCCGGGCTGCCCGGGTAGCCATCTTCGTTGTCGAGCACCTCGATGCCTTCGCGGACGAGGAAAGAAACGATTTTGTTGGTGTGAACCAATGCGCGATCGTTTTGCTCGTAGATTTCGCGAATATCGTCCAGTGTCAGAAAGCCTTGCGTATCTGCTCGTTCGATAAGAGCACGTTGGAGTTCGGTGTCAGGACGATACTTGCCATTTTGTGCCATGCATTCCCTCCTGGTGACCGGAGTGTGCGGTGTGCCGGGTATCTACGGGCTTATTCTGGCTTGTCGAGCAGAGTCTTTAGCATTGCCAGTCTGGGATCCACTGGCTCATCATCATGGTTGCACTGGGTTGTGTTCAGGTTCTCACCACATACCGGGCAGAGCCCCTTGCAATCCGACCGGCAGATTGGTTGGATGGGGAACTCGAGCAGCATGTATTCGCGCACCAAAGGGCCCAAATCAATATGGGCGTCTTCAGGCAGGATCAGCCCGCTTTCGGACATCGATTTGCGCGAAAAAGCATAGAGTTCGGTAAAATCAACTTCCAGCGGCAGTTGGAAATCAGCCAGACAGCGAACGCATTGGGTATCTATAACAGCGCGAAAACGAGTTTGGACGAGCAAGCCCTGTGCTGTGCGCGTCACACGCACCGTACCTGCCAGGTTTTCCAGGTCCAGGTCGGGCGGTATATGGATTTTGGGTACGTCAAAAAGAAAATCCCGGCTGTAGCCGACAGACTGGTTGATCAGAAAACCGACATTCAGCCGGAGAGGGTTGCGAAAGTTCGTCACGTTGTAAACGATAAACAAATTGTAATTGCGATGTGATTATAGCATATAGGCTGGTGAGCGTCAAGTTTTACTAAATATCATGAATGTTGTCCGAATTCATGTAAAATATGTTGTAAAAGCTGGTCGCACCTAGTGGGCCACGCAAAAGGATCTAGATCCTTCACTGCGTTCAGGATGATGGATCGATAAGGGAGAAACTATGCCTGTGCTGTTGATTGCAACCTCGAACCGGGGCAAGCTGTCTGAGATACGCGCAATTCTGGATGACCTTCCGTGCGAGCTGATCTCGCCCAATGACCTGGGCATACAGCTGGAGGTCGAAGAAACCGGGATGAGCTATGCGGAAAACGCGGCTTTGAAGGCTGTGGCATTCAGTAAAGCGAGTGGTATGGCAGTTCTGGCGGATGATTCCGGGCTGGAAGTGGATGCACTGGATGGGCTGCCAGGTGTGATTTCCGCGCGGTTCTCCCCTCTGCCCAATGCCAGCGATGCAGACCGGCGCGCGCATCTGTTGGCGCAGCTGAATGGGAAGATACGCCCGTGGAGCGCTCGATTTCGCTGCACCATCGCCGTGGCATTTCCTGATGGCGCGCTCCAGTTTGCCGAAGGCAGCTGCGAGGGAGAGATCATCCCGGAAGAGCGCGGGTCGAATGGATTTGGGTATGACCCGATCTTTCTAATCCCGGAATTAGGCCGCACAATGGCTGAGCTGACCGACACGCAGAAGAATCAGCTCAGCCATCGCGCCAGAGCACTGCGGGCGGCGCGTCCTTTGATCCAAAGGTGGCTGCACTTGTGAACTCGTTGCCTGTACCAGACTATTTTTTTCGAGTATCATAGACCCATGCAGCCCGTTGTTCGAGCCATCGCATTTCAAGACTGGCTTTCGGTTACCCTGCGCTGGATATTCCTTTGTGGGACGATCTGGGCGCTGTCTATATCAGGCGTGATCTCCGTCGAGATCACGTTGGTTTTTCTGGCAGCGGTCATTTACAACGCATTGTTGACCGTGCTGGCAGCCTTCCAGCGGCGTATCTTGTTGCATACCGTGATTGTCTTGATCGCAGATACACTGCTGGCTCAAGCGCTGGCTTACTTGATTGGCGGGTTTAGCAGCCAGGCGGCGTGGATCGGTTTGATTCCAGTCGCATCTGCGGCGCTTTTCTACCGGCTGCGCGGCGCGCTTCTGGTTGGCTTTCTGAACCTGGTTCTGCAAATTGGGTTGTCCTGGCTGCGCGAGGCCGGTGTGGCGGTGGCGGCATTTCTCCCTTGGGGAGTTCTCTATTTTATTCTGGCAGTGGTGTTGGGCTTAATTGCTCGCCAGGTACAGCGGGTTGCCGAAAGATACAGCACCAGTCAGAGCACAATCCAGCAAGAAGCCGAAAGGGACGAGAGCGAACGCCGCCGTTCGATTTATAAGATGCTGCTGGCCTTAAGTGCTACGCTCAACTATGAGCGTGTGTTGGAAGTAGCCCTGGATTTGAGCGCTGCCGGTTGGGGAGACGACCAGGACAACTTACTGGTTAGCGCGGTCTTGCTTTACTCGACCGATGCGACCGGAGCGACCGGCTTGCGGGTGGGTACATCCCGGCGCTTTACTCCGGCAGATGCTCGCATCGCCTTACCGGGTACCGCAGGTCTGATCGGGAAGGCTATCGATGAGGGCAATCCGGAGTTAAGCCACGCTATTGCCAGCGATCCTGAGCTGAGCAGAATCGTTGCTTTGCGGGCCTGCCAGGTGGCCTATTGTATCCCGCTGCGGACCGGTCTCGATACCTATGGCGTGCTGCTGTTTGCCAACCCCGATCAAGATTATTTCAGCCTGGACCGCCGTGAGTACCTGGATGCAATTGGCAACCAGGCGATCGTTGCAATTCAAAATGCGCGCCTTTACCGTGATCTGGAGCAGGAGAAGGAGCGGGTAACTGCCATCGAAGAAGACGCCCGCAAGAAGCTCGCCCGAGATCTGCACGATGGTCCTACGCAATCGGTCGCCGCGATTGCCATGCGGGTAAACCTGGCGCGCAGGGTGCTGGAACGGGATTCGATTATCTCGACCGACGAATTGCTTAAAATCGAGGATTTGGCTCGCCGCACCACCAAAGAGATCCGTCACATGCTGTTTACGCTCAGACCGCTGGTGCTCGAATCCCATGGGCTGGTGCCTGCCTTGCAGGCTATGGCTGAAAAGATGAAAGAGACGTATGAGCAGAATGTCACCATTGAAGCTGCCGGCGACCTTGTTTCCGAGCTTGATATGGGCAAGCAAGGGGTGATCTTTGCCATTGCCGAGGAAGCGGTGAATAATGCCCGCAAACATGCGCATGCCGAGCAAATCGTGGTGCGCCTGAAACCTGCCGGACAGGGCCTGGCGCTGCTGGAAGTGGAGGATAATGGCGTTGGTTTCGATCCTGCCGGCATCGAATCTGGCTATGAAAATCGCGGCAGCCTGGGAATGGTGAATATGCGTGAACGGGCAGAGCTGGTGAATGGCTATTTTCAGGTGCAGTCGGCGGTTGGGCGCGGCACACGTGTCAACCTTATCATCCCACTGACACCGGAAGCTGCTGACCGCCTGCGGCGCGGCAGCTAACTGCGCTTCTGTGAAGCCGCAGCAGCAGTTGCGACTGGCTTTCGGCCTGGTCTTGCTGGCAGTCCTGGCGTGGCTGCCTTTTGAAGACACGCGGTTGTTCTGGAGTCTGATCCTGGCAGCCGCGATCAGCGTTGTGCTGGCTGTCCATTGGCTTATCCGCATACCAGCCGGGTTTTTCGTCCTGCCCGTGATCGGTGCTGTGGCAGGTGCGATAACACCGGTATTCACTGCTGGTTTATTGTTGGTTAAGATCGGTTTGCACGGGCATGCAGCCCCCGATTTTACCTGGGAGCAGTTTTTATCGCTTTTCTATAGAATTCCAGCCTGGATTCTGGGAGGGCTGCTGCTGGGTGCCGGAGCTACTCTTCTGCAGTCCGCCTCTCGCCGGTGGAGAAAATAATAGCCCTGATTGATGAGAAAAGCCCAGCCTGAGTGAGAATATGCCTCTGAACGCAGACATTTATTATCACGTTTATCAGGAGGGGGAGCAGCTGCCCGTCATACTTATCCATGGCGCGGGTGGCAACCACCTGTATTGGCCTGCGGAAATACGCCGCCTGGCAGGCTACCAGGTGATTGCCCTGGATTTACCGGGGCATGGGAAATCAGGGGGACGCGGGCAGCAGTCAATTCGCGCCTATGCTGAACAGATCATGCAGTGGGCGCAGGCTTTACATTTACCACGTGCCGTCGTCGTGGGGCATTCGATGGGTGGGGCGATAGCCTTAGAGCTAGGTCTGAAATATCCTGAGCAAGTGCTCGGATTGTGCCTGGTAGGTACATCTGCTCGCCTGAGAGTCTCCCCTCAAATTTTAGAAGAGAGCGCGCATACCACGACTTATCAAAGAGCCATCGAGACTATCATCGAATGGTCTTTCAGCCCTTCATCCCCGCAGCGCTTGAAAGAATTGGCTGCCCAACGCATGGTAGAAACCCGCCAGACCGTACTTAATGGAGATTTCTTAGCCTGCCAGGGGTTCGATGTGTCTGAACGGCTTGCTGAAATCCAGCTGCCTGCACTGGTAATCTGCGGAGAACAGGATAAGATGACCCCGGTGCGGCATGTGCAATTTCTGGCAGATCACCTGCCTCAAGGTCGCCTGGAAATCGTCCCCGGCGCGGGTCACATGGTGATGCTGGAGCAGCCGCTGCTGGTTGCTGCACTGCTGCGGGAATTTCTATCCCATCTGAGCCGTTGAGCACCGCTTGCCATTTTCTCCCAGCCCTGCTATAATGCTCTGGCAAGCGGGCGGTTAGCTCAGCTGGTTAGAGCGTTGCGTTGACATCGCAAAGGTCGTAGGTTCGAGTCCTATACCGCCCACTCAAACCAGGATTGTGTGCTACAATTCTGATAGAAACACGAAGACCGGGACGAGTAAGCAGTAACATCCCTGACAGGGAGAGGAAAGCCAGGACTGAGAGCTTCCTCCAGGGGATGACCGCTGAAAACCACCCGTGAGTGTGACCCCCAACCGCCTGCTAACAGGCGCAGTAAGGGAAACGGCTGACCCCGTTACCGGTCCCAAGAGAAAGGCCGTGTTACTGGCCTGAATCTGGGTGGAACCGCGTGAGCAGACTCTCGCCCCAGCAGGGCGAGAGTCTTTAATTTTCAGACCATCGTATTTGGATGGCATGTACGTGAAGGAGGTTGTTATGGCAGAGAAGCAGCAGGAACAGTATGAGCACAGTTATCTCTACCGGGTTCGCCATTCGGCGGCGCACGTCATGGCGCAGGCTGTGCTGGAGATGTTTCCGGATGGCAAATATACCATCGGGCCGCCGGTAGAGGATGGTTTTTATTATGACTTCGATTTGCCGCGCTCCTTGACTCCGGATGACCTGGTGACAATCGAAAAGCGCATGCGCCAGATCATCGCTGGGAACTACCCATTTCAGAAACAGGTCGTTTCTGCCGAACGGGCGCGCGAGATCTTCGCTGAACAGCCGTATAAACTGGAGCTGATCGACGGGCTGGAACAGGGAGGTTTCGATGAGTACGGCAACCCGCTGAAAGAGAAGCCAGAGATCTCCATCTACCAGCACGACAAGTTCGTGGATTTGTGCCGCGGGCCGCATGTGGACAGCACCCGGCAGATCAACCCATCTGCGGTGAAGCTCATGAGCGTTGCCGGTGCATATTGGCGCGGAGACGAGAAAAAGCCCATGCTGCAGCGTATCTATGGCACAGCCTGGGAGAATCCGCAGCAGCTGGAAGAGTACCTGTGGCGGCTGGAAGAGGCCAAGAAGCGCGATCACCGCAAATTGGGCAAAGAGCTGAGCCTGTTCTACTTCTCCGATGAGGTTGGACCGGGTCTGCCGCTTTTTACCCCCAAAGGCGAGATGCTGCGCTACCTGATGGAGAAATATGTGCGCGATGTGCAGACGCGCTACGGCTACCAGCATGTCTGGACCGGGCACCTGGTAAAGGAAGATCTATATCGCCGCTCAGGGCATTATGACAACTACAAGGATTCCATGTTCCCGCCGATGGTGGACGAGAATGTGGCTTTCCGGCTCAAGCCGATGAACTGCCCCAGTCACATGACGCTCTTCAAGGAAATGGGGCGCCATTCTTATCGCGAGCTGCCGCTGCGTTTTGCCGAGTTTGCCACGCTGTATCGCTACGAGAAGACGGGTGAGCTGACCGGCCTTACCCGCGTGCGTGCGCTCACCCAGGATGACTGCCACATCTTCTGTACGGAAGCACAGATCGAGAGCGAATTCTCCCTGGCGCTGCACCTCATCCAGGAAGTGCTGGCGCGCTACCGGTTCACGGATTACAAGGTGCGCCTGTCATTGCGCGGCGAAGGTGGAAAGTACGTGCAAGACGACGAGAAATGGATTAAGGCAGAGGCGGCTCTTCGCTCGGCATTGGACGCGAGCGGCGTAGATTATTTCGAAGCCACCGGCGAGGCTGCTTTTTATGGTCCTAAGGCGGACTTCATGGCGCGCGATGTATTGGGCCGCGAGTGGCAGCTTTCAACCATCCAGGTTGATTTCATCCAGCCGGCGCGTCTTGGCTTGACCTATATCGGCGAGGATGGGCAAGAGCATACGCCGGTCGTCTTACACCGGGCGGTGACAGGCTCCACGGAGCGATTCTTGGGCGTGGTCATCGAGCATTTTGCCGGCGCTTTCCCGGTCTGGCTGGCGCCGGTACAGGCACTGCTCATTCCGATTGCGGACCGGCATGTCGCCTACGCCCAGCAGGTAGCGGAACAATTGCGAGCGCAGGGTTTACGCGTTGAAGTAGACGAACGTGGCGAGCGAATGAATGCCAAGATACGCGATGCCCAGAAGCAGAAGATTCCCTATATGCTGGTGGTCGGCGACAAGGAAATGGAGGAAGGTCAGGTGGCGCTGCGCCTGCGATCTGGGGAAAATCCAGGCGCGATGGCGGTGGCAGAATTCTTGCGCCGCGCCGCTTCGGAAAGCGATTCCGGAGTGTAAGGCTGCGCTTAACCGTGTCTCAAAAAGGGTGAGATCGACTGGCGAATCAAATCGTTGACGATTCGCGTGAATTTTGGTATCATCGCTACTGCTGGCATCCTGCCAGTTAGATTAATTTTGTTAAAAGAGGAGTTACATATCAGCGCAATTAATTTTCGTGTGAATGAGACCATCCGCGTCCCTGAGGTTCGCTTGATCGGCCCTAATGGCGAGAATATTGGGGTTGTCTCTATCCAGGAGGCGCAGCGGGTGGCTCGGGAAGCAGATCTGGACCTGGTTGAGGTTGCCCCAAATTCTGAACCACCGGTGTGCCGGGTGATGGATTTCGGCAAGTTCATTTATGAACGAGCCAAGAAAGACCGGGAAGCCCGGAAAGCGCAAACAAAGATTGAGGTCAAAGAGATCCGTCTGCGCCCAAAGA
The DNA here is from genome assembly GCA_041736465.1 of Anaerolineales bacterium. GTDB lineage: Bacteria > Chloroflexota > Anaerolineae > Anaerolineales > UBA4823 > JAJUJL01. The sequence continues at coordinate 12,167 of JBGSTO010000555.1, forward strand.
CAAATGAGCACCATCGTGACTTGAAAGTCCGGGACGCGCGGCGCTGGTTAGAAACAGGCATGAAGGTAAAGGTACGCATCCGCTTCCGTGGACGCGAGATTAGCTATCCAGAGATCGCCCTGACCGACCTGAAAGAGATCGCAGAGGAGCTGGCTGACGTGGCGCTGGTGGAGCAAACCCCTGCCCTGGAAGGTCGTACGATGCTCATGATCCTTGCGCCGAGTAAGCCAGCAAAAAAGAAGTAGCGCTGTAACTTCTCTTGATATCGAGCCGCTTAAAAAAATCCGCGGCTGGCAAGAGCAACTGTTATTCGCTCCTGCCCCGCGGAATTTTGTGTGAAGTGAAGGAGTTGGACTGTGCCTCGCAAAGCTACAACCGGAAAACTGAAGCTCAAGACCCATAAGGCGACCTCGAAACGCTTTCGCCTGACGGGCACAGGCAAGCTGGTACGCACCAAGGGCGGCAAAAGCCACCTGCGGCGCCGCACCTCCAAGCGTACGAAGCGCCTGTTAGCTGAAATGATTCCCGTCAAGGGACGTGGGATCGTTAAGCGCGTCCGCGAGCTGGCCCCCTACCTGGGATAATCCAGACCGGCGTCATCCTATCCATCTTTTAGTTGCAGCTGTTGGGTGTTTGCAACGGGCGGTTGACCTGCTGGAAAATGGTCAAACTGCCGGCGCCCAGTGGCTTGCAGGAGAGTGAACTATGGCACGAGTAAAGACAGGCCCTTACCGGCGTCAGCATCATAAGAAGGTTTTGAAGCTGACCAAAGGCCAATTTGGCACCCGCTCGAAACTTTTCCGGCGCGCCAACGAGGCCATGTTGAAAAGCCTATGGTATTCCTACCGCGACCGGCGCGCCCGCAAGCGCGACTTGCGGCGGCTGTGGATTGCCCGCATCAACGCTGCAGCCCGGCTGAATGGCACCACCTACAGCCGCTTGATCCACAGCATGAAAGATGCCCAGATTGCAATTAACCGCAAGATGCTGGCAGATCTCGCCGTGCGCGACCCCAAGGCTTTTGCTTTCGTGGTAAGCAAAGCACAGGCAGGATAATCCAACGCACAAAGCGCTCACACAGGCAGGCAAGCGGCGTCGTGCTGCTTGCCTGTTTTATTTTCACCCGGCTCTCAGCCTGGGCAGCGGCGGGTATAGTATAATGCCCGCGACTGGAGGTACCATGTCTGATCAAAACCCTCGCCAGATCGACACAACCACTGGTGGTGTTTTTCACGAGCTGTCTTTACGCGTCAAGCTGATCTTGCGTTTGATGGCTGACACGCGCGTGAATCCACTGCTGAAACTGATGCCCATTGGGTCGCTTGTTTATCTGCTGGTTCCCGATCTTTTACCTGGACCGATTGATGATGCGGCGGTGATCTGGCTGGGAACTACGCTGTTTGTTGAGCTGTGCCCGCCCAATATTGTGGCTGAACACATGAGCGCCCTGCGCAGTGTGATTCCAGGGGAATGGCGGGAACCCGAGAACGAAGAAAATATTATTGATGGTGAGTTTCGTGAGGAAAAGTAAAATACGTTTATTCCAATTGGTAATCATCCTGTCGATCAGCCTGTCTACTTGTTCGCCTGCTCCAACTGCTGTACCAGAGTCCACTTT
>JBGSTO010000567.1:0-2880 GCA_041736465.1 Anaerolineales bacterium
CCGGAACCGGCAGCCCTGTGGCATTCACGTTATCGTCTTTTAATAGCACGGTTGTGAAGGTTGTTTTCATTTAATGTTCGTATGCCTCATGCAGAGCCTGGATATCGAATTTCTTCATCTTGAGCATGGCCTGCATGACTCTGCCGGCTTTTTCGGCATCCGGATCGGTCATCAGCTCCCCCAGGATGGAGGGGATGATCTGCCAGGATACGCCGTAGCGATCCTTGAGCCAACCGCAGGGCTGTTCTTCGCCGCCTTCGGACAGCTTTGCCCACAGATGGTCGATCTCTGCCTGCGTTTCGCAGTTGACGAAAATCGAAAAACCCTGTGCGAAGCCAAAATACTCCCCGCCGTCCATGGCCATGAATTCTTGCCCATCCAGATGGAAGGATGCGTGCTGCAAGGCGCCTTTGGGAAAAGTCCCCTGACCTTCGCTGCGCACGAGGCTGTAGATGCTGGAATTCTTGATCAGCGAGACGTATAACTTAACCGCTTCTTCGCCTTTCTCCTTGAATGTTAGAAATGTGGCAATCTTGGACATGAGCTATATTCCTTTCAAGCGCTGAAAAGCTTTCGTTCGCGCACTTACGTGTGGAGGGTAAGATTGAGCAGCGCCTCCGCCAGGATATACGCGCGGAGGCGCTGCGGCTGTTATTTGGTATTCGCCTCGATCTGAACCCGCAGGCGCTCTTCCTGCTCTCGCAATTCGGGTGTGAACTCTGCGCCAAAATCATCGGCTTCGAACACCGGGCGGATCTCGACCTCAGCATCTGGGGCATTGACCGGGTTGGGCATGCGCTTTACCCATTCGACCGCTTCCTCAATCGACCTGACCTGCCACAGCCAAAAGCCGGCGATCAGTTCCTTTGCTTCGGTGAAGGGGCCATCGATTACGGTCGCTTTGCCAGCCGAGAATCTCACCCGCTTGCCCTTTGAACTGGGATGCAGCCCCTCGCCTGCCAGCATAACACCGGCTTTTACAAGCTCTTCGTTGTAATTGCCCATATCTGTCAGCAGCTGTTCGCTCGGCAATACACCTGCTTCACTGTCCCTGTCAGCTTTGATAATCACCATTACACGCATGTTCTTGTCTCCTTGTGGCTAAAGTTTCTGAGCCAGGCTGCCGGGCAACCCCGACTTGTCGTGAAGCCTCGCTCTATACATACGTCGAATGAGACTCGCCAAAATCGACATCAATTTCCGAATCATCCTGCCGGGGAAGCTAACCGCCAGCCATGGCGCCCACAATGCGCAGCGGTTCGGCACCCGACTGAACCTGCTCGGGCAGCAGAGTATCTGGCGGTTCATGCGACCAATCCTCGCCGCAGGCGAAGAAGCGTAGGAAAGCCCGCCGTTCTTTCGTCACATGGTCGCGGATCGTGCCGCGCAGCACGGGATAGCGGATTTCCAGCGCGTCCAGCACAGCCGCCAGCGTGACCGGGCCTTCAACCTGAATCTCGACTTCACGGCTGGTGTTTGCCAACCGCCACAGGTGCGTGGGCAGTACGACTCGGATCATGGCAGCGTCTGGACTTCAACCGACAGCACCGCCGGAAGATCGCGCACGATCGGCGCCCAACTATCGCCGGAGTCGGCCGAAGCGTACACCTGCCCGCCGGTGGTGCCGAAGTACACACCGCAAGGGTCGAGCGTATCGACCGCCATGGCGCTGCGCAGGATATTGACATAGCAGTTTTCCTGCGGCAGGCCTTTGGCCAGCGCCTCCCACTCGTTTCCTCCCGACCGGCTGCGGTAGACGCGCAGCTTGCCTTCGGGCGGGTAGTGTTCCGAGTCGCTCTTGATCGGCACCACATAGATTGTCTCCGGCTCGTGAGCGTGCACGGCGATTGGAAAGCCGAAGTCACTCGGCAGGTTGCCGCTCACCTCGTGCCACGACTCGCCGCCGTTGTCGCTGCGCAGCACATCCCAGTGCTTCTGCATGAAGAGCACTTCTGGGCGGGAGGGGTGCATGGCGATGTTGTGCACGCAGTGCCCTACCTCGGCCGCCGGATCGGGCAGCTCGTACTCCGAGCGCAAACCGTTGGTCACCGGACGCCAGGTTTCGCCGCCGTCGTCCGTGCGGAAGGCGCCAGCGGCTGAAATGGCGACGATCATGCGATTCTGGTTTCTGGGATTTATCAGGATGGTGTGCAGGCACATGCCGCCGGCGCCCGGCTGCCACAGGTTCCCTTTGACTTCGCGCAGCCCGGCAAGCTCCTGCCAGGTTTGCCCGCCATCGCTGGAGCGGAACAGGGCCGCATCTTCCACGCCAGCGAAGACGGTGTCTGGATCATCGGGAGAGGGCTCTAGATACCAGACACGCTTGAACTCCCAGGGGTGCTGCGTGCCGTCATACCACTGGTGGGTGCCGGGCTCACCCTGGTAAACAAATTCCTTACCCACCGGCTCCCAGCTATTACCGCCATCATCCGAACGCTGGATTACCTGACCGAACCAGCCGCTGGTTTGCGAGGCGTAGATCCGGTCCGGATTGGCGGGCGATCCCTTGAGGTGGTAAATCTCCCAGCCAGGGAAGTGAGGCCCGCTGACCTCCCAATGGCTACGCTTTGCGTCTGCATTCAATATGAACGCGCCTTTGCGCGTGCCGACCAATACACGTACTCCACTCATGTCTGCTTGCTCCTCGGGCTTCGCGCCATGCCTGGGCGCGAAGCCAATCTGATCTAGGCTGACTGGTTGATCTGTTGATTGATCATCCATCGGATGCCGAACTTGTCTATCCACATCCCGAAGCGCGCTCCCCAGAACGTCTGCTCTAATGGCATGGTGATCTGCCCGCCTGCGGAAAGGCCGTTGTACAGCCGGTCCGTCTCGGCGTCATCGGTGGTCTGGATGGAGATCTGGATGCTGCTGCCTTTT
>JBGSTO010000617.1:0-13848 GCA_041736465.1 Anaerolineales bacterium
CCCGACGACGGCGCCATCATCCAGCTCTCGGGTCTGGGCGGTGATGCAGCGCTGTATGGGGCGGCGGTGCTGGCGGCAGGGATTTATTTGCGGCAGGTGTAGCAAAAACTATCTCTGATATGAGCTCGCATTTGCCCTGGAGCAATGGGCTTGTGCGAGTTTTTGATTCCAAATACAAAATTGGCGGTTTTTGGCAGTTATTTCTCTGGTATTGTATATCTAAATCCTGAATAATGGGTTCAATGAACAGGTGGAAACTCAGGAGGCACAAGATGAGCATCATCACCAGAATAAGCTCTGTTATCTTGATACTGGTTTTGGTGGTTATCGGTCCTGGCGAGGTATCAGCCCCAGAGATTACCTATAATCCGGACGACTTAAGATTTTCTGGTCAGAAGGCTTACGCGCTGGAGAATGAATTCGTCACTCGCTTCACGAACCGCCACAGTGGCACGGAGCAAAACAGCCTGGGGACCGAATGGGTAAGCCAGCAGTTCGAGGCAGCCGGATGGACCTGCCAATTCGATGATTGGGAGGTGGTCAATTACAGCCGTCCTGTGGGGTTGAGGAACGTGGTCTGTAAATTGCCCGGCGGTAATCCGGCAGACCCGCGTGAAATTCTGGTGATAGCCCACCACGACCAGGCCCCAACCACGATCCAGGGGGCAGATAATAATGGCTCTGGCATTGCCATCCTCATCCATCTGGCACAGATATTCAGCTCTGAAGCTCCACCTCGATATACGCTCGTATTCGTCGCTACAGATGCAGAAGAGTACGGCATGATCGGCAGCCGGCGTTATGTCGACACACACCCGCATCCAGAGCAAATCATCGCCGCGGTATCGATCGATAATCTGGGGAGAGAATATTACGACCGCATGAAAATGGAGCTCATCGGTCAGTTCAACGGTTATGGACCCATCTGGCTGGCACGGACTGCCAGGGATGCTGCTCGGACGGGAGATGGTTTATGGGAAGTTGATCTGAGAACCCCCCTTGATCAGGTGCTCGATCAGGCTGTGCCTGTGTCGCTCATGGATCAGGGTCCTGTGGTCGCTGCTGGAGTTCCCACTCTGGGATTTGCTGCCGGATACCCACCCGAATTTGCTGAACTGCATTACGATCTCTGGCACGCTCCAGAGGACACCATGGAGTATCAATCTGCCGAGGCGTTGGCCGGGTCCGGTGCGGTTGTAGAAGCCCTGATTCGACAACTGCTTTCGATGGATGTTTTCCCGGAGGAATCTGGACCGTATCTATACTTCGACAACAACCAGCAGGTATTGCGAGGCCTGCCGTTGTATTTGATCTTTATCCTCTTTGGTGCCATCTTCTTTCCCGGCAGTTATTTTAGTGGTCCTGCCTCGATCGGGGAGAAAATTAAGCGTTGGTCAGGCGCCTTTGCCCATTACCTCGGGCTTTGGCTGCCGCTGGTCGTTACGGTCTTGCTGCTCTACCTGTTCGTGGAGGTCGGGGTTTTGGTGGAATACCACCTCTACCCGGCGACCACTAAAGATCCGGAGCTGCTCAACCCGGATTGGTGGGCAATATCCCTCTTTTTTCTGGGCTTGACGGTTGCCTTTATCATTGGGCGTATATTGGCGCGCCGTTATTTGCGAGGCCAGGCTGCCATCGAATTTGGCTCGATCAAGAGTCTTGCGTTCTTGATTATCAGCATTGTCGCCCTCTATATCATCATTGCCAACCTCTTCTCGCTGCTTTTCCTGGTGCCTGTGTTGTTCTGGTTCCTTGTCGCCGGCAGGCGCAGAGCAGGGTGGATTCTGGATCTGCTCTTTTTCCTCTTAGGGGGGCTGATGGTTTACGCCCTGGTGTATTTCTTTGGTTTCCTGACCTTGAGATATGGCTTCACCTTTTTGTGGATGTTCCTGAATATGTTCTCCACCGGCACCATCAGCTTTAGCGCCGCGCTGGCCAGCACCGCGGTCCTTGCTGCCGGTCTTTCCATGATTGTGAGACCACCTCAGAAGGGAAGTGAAGCGCTGGGAGTAAGCTGACCGTCTTCAAACTTCGGATTCCGGGTTGCTGTTGATCTATGCCAACAACGACACCTCGATTGTGCAGGTGCTGCCGCCCCTGATCATCCAGGAAGCACAGGCGAGAGGAGTTTTAGATATCCTGGATGGGATGCTGAGCATGCTTGCAAGGGTGATTTCTTGAGACTTGCCGCAGCTACCTCTGGGATCAGGTCGTGTTCGCCTGATGCCAGCAGCAGCTTGCAGCGGCGGGGATTCGTTTGCCACTGGAATAGCCGGAAATACCATGAAATCCCATATATTAACTATGGGATTTCATGGTATTAGAGCATAGCGAGGGCTCACTTGCTCAAGTATGGCATGTAAGTGCATGCAGGTATAAGATTAGGATCCGGGTAAGGAGGGCATGGTCCTGGGATTGAATAACTCTGGGGTGAAATTAAACTGTAGTCTGGTGCTTCAGCCCAATCAAAATTTGCTCTCGCAATGCCAGCAAAAGATATCACCAGAACGATAATCAGAAAGCCAGTCAGGATGAGAAGTATCACAGGACATTTCATCTAAAGCCTCCCCTTCGACACTCAAGTCGCTCCCGTCAAGTTCCAATATCATTATCGCGTAAGCGTTGAGTCCGGTCAAGCGACCTGACAAAACTGAGTTACAAATCATATTTGGTATTTAATTTAATCATGACTGACTTGCGCGCGGCGTTTGACGTCTTATTGAAGGATGCCATCAGCCGCGACCGGACGACGGCCCGGCGAGCGGCGCTGTTGAAAATTCTTCAGCACGAACGCTATCTCACCCGGGCGCAGCTAATCGTGCGGGTGGAAGATAAATTGGGGAAAGGCTGTTTTGGTGAGTCGGCCTGGGAGGATACCTTCTACCGCGATATGCAGGTTGTAAAGCGAGCCTTCAGCGCTGCCGGTCACGAATTGGCTTACAGCCGCAGCCGGAAACTGCCCGGCTACTACCTGCGCGGCGAGCCGCCGGTTAGCGCTGAATTATCCTCCATTTTGAAGGGTTGTGTGGCGCAGGTCGATCCGGCGCAGATCGAGATTCTGAAACGGCTGACCCCGGCGCAGCGCTTTCGAATGGGCTGTTCGATGACAGATCTGGCGGTAAAGGTTGTAGCGTACCGCATTCGCCTGAAGAACCCGGAGTTGAGCTTGGCGGAGGCGCAGCGGTTGGCGATCCAAAGAGGTACACACTGATGAAAGACCAGGTTTCGAGTTAGGTAGATTCGTCCTTGCAGACTTGATAATTATCGGGGGAGTGATTCGTGATATGCTCAAATCGAGCAGCACCAAAAATCACATTGCGAAGGGGATTCTTCCACGATGCCGCCATCACCACAGAAAAACAAGAACCCGGGCTGCCTGCCCGGCTTGCTGCGCATGTTTGGGTTTGGCAGCCAACCCGATGCCAGAGACCAGCCGCCCGATCCAGACGGGCTCTTACCCTACCACCTGCGCGACGATTTTCTCTCGACTGCCGAAGCCTCTTTTTATCATGTGATCAAAGGCATGATGGGCAGCTACCTGACCATCTGTCCCAAGGTGGCCTTGAGCGAGATCCTCTACGTGCCGCGTCGCAATGGCAGTTTCCAGACTTTCCAAAACAAGATCGATCGCAAGCGCATCGATTTTCTGGTGTGCGACGCAAAAACAATGCGGCCGCGCTTTGCTATCGAGCTCGACGATTCCAGCCACCAGCGTGCCGATCGCATCGAGCGGGATGCGTTTGTCGAGCAGGTCTTCGAAGCCGCCGGTCTGCCGCTGGTGCGCATTGCGGTGAAGAATGTGTACGATACCCGTGAGCTGGGCCTGCTCTTCAAGAAGGCGCTCGGAAACGGGGATTCACAGCAGCAGCCCCTGGTGCAGTCAGCTGCGGCGTCTGAAGCCACCCCCGGGCCGCCGTTTTGCCCGCAGTGCGGCGAGCGTATGGTGCTGCGCGAGGCGCGCCGGGGTGCCAATGCGGGCGCCAGCTTCTACGGCTGTTCCAATTATCCGCAGTGTAAGACGATCTTGCCGGCCGAAGTGTAGCCGCGAGAGGTTGCTTGGAAAGAAAATAAAAGACCTTTGAGGACTCGCTGTCCTCAAAGGTCTTGGTTGACCCGCCTCACCTCGCCAGCACCTGGCTTTCGCTTGCAGGTATCGCCGCCTGCCCTGGCTGCACCTTCATGCCAAACAGGAAGCGCAGCACGTTGACCCGCCGGACCAGGTACTCATACAGCCCCATGATGATGGCGAAGGAGAGCACCAGGATGGTGATCCACTTCAGCAAATCGGGCACAGCCCACTGCACCACGAAATAGCCTACGCAAACGATGACGCTCATGTGCAGGATGTAAAAGGGCAGCACCGCTTCGTTGGCGTATTTCAGAAACGGGGTGTTGGTATTGAGATGTGCCATGCCAAACCCGAGAATCGCCTGCAGCCAGCTCCATACCACCAGGCAGACCAGCACATCTTCCAGCATGTTCGCCAGCGGGAACAGGGAGGGAAAGACAGTCTGAAATCCAACGAACAGGTGGGCGCTGGAGAGGAACAACCCCATCACCAGATAGATCCACCGCTTCTGAACGATGTACTTCTGCAGGCGCTCATTGGCGAGGATCACAAAACCGGCGATGAAGAAGAGCGGGTAGATGGCCATGCTCCAGCCTCCCATGGCCTGGTTGCCGATCGTTTCCTCATCCAGGTTCAAGATCAGCAGGATGCATGGCAGCGCCAGGAGCAAGACCGAAGCGGGATTCGCCAGCAGGTCGCCCATCTTCTGCAAGACACCGCGGCCGGTGGACGTTCTGGTGAGCCAGAGGAAGAGCGGCAGGCAGAGCAGGGAATAGATGAACAGCAGTTCCAGGTACCACAGGTGCAGCCCCATCCAGGCGAAGTTGCCGCCGAAGCCGTACATGCCGTCGAAATAGTGCGGGTAAAAGGCGAAGAACGAGCCGCTGAAATTGCCTTTGTGCAGGTTTTCCAGGTACACCAGCAGGGCGATGTGGGTGAACATGCCCAGCATCAGCGGAACAAGCAGCCGCACAAACAGGCCTTTTACATATCTCCTCGGGCGGGTCTTCTGCAATGCCAGGAAGGCGCTCGCGCCCGAAATGATCAGGATCAGCGGCATGCCCCAGCTTGTCTCGAACTCCAACAAGATCTGCGCAGCCCGGTAGGTGGTGGCGTTTTTGATCAACCAGCCGTCGGTATCGAAAAAGCGCTGGCTGTGGTGGATAAAGATCGCCAGGATGGCCAGCACGCGCAGCCAATCCAGGTCGTATCTACGGGTCACGGTTTTTGCGTTCATTTTTTGCTTCCTCCTGAATTCAATATACGCGCCAAAACCCCCGGGCGCATCCAGCCAGAGATTGAACCTGAACCACCCTATCAGTCCGGTTTTTCAGCTACAACCAGGGTCGTAGGGCTACAATTTAAGTCTTAAGACCGGTTGGGGTACTTTGTGGGGGAGATTGCTCGTCGATAAGGGAGCGGAGCCAGCTCACGTCGAGGCCGAAGTTGATTCCGCCGGCGGGCTGCCAGATGTGGCAGTGAAACATTCGAAAAAAACAGGCAAGCCGCGTAGACCTGCCTGTTCAAATTGAACCCTCTTCTCAGCTACTCGCTCGCTTCTTCGTGGTGGTGCTCTTCGGAGAAGCCCGGTGTGATCTGGAAGTTGCCTTTGCCGCGCACACCGTTCACCTCAGCGGTGTTCATGGCATACTGCAGCACCGAGTAGGCTACAGCGTCTGAGTTGACGTCCAGGGCGAACAGGTTGATGTTGTCGAAGGTGTCGCACGCCTGGTGGTAGCACGGATCGTACTGCTGTCCGGCTGTGCCGCCCCAGATGGCTGCCTCAGCCGGGGTCTTGATGCCCTCCGCGCCGGTGAACAAACCGCCGGAGGGGATGCCTGCCGCGATGAATGGGCCGTAGTCCGAGCGTCCGGAGAAATCCGTGCCCTTGAAGGGCTGTCCGACCATATTGAAATAGCGCTCGAAGGTCTGCTCGATCTGCGCCGACCCGGACGGGCCTGGCCCAGCGCCCACGTTGTCCGAATTATCACCGTCGTAGATGAAGAAGACGTGGTTGGGCGAGCCGATCATGTCGAAGTTCAAATACAGGGCGATCTTATCCCGTTCTGCCTGGCTCAGGTTGTTGACGTAATAGGTGGAGCCAACCAGGCCGGATTCTTCTGCGCCCCATAGGGCGAAGCGCACTTTGTTGAAGGGCTTCACCTTGCCCATCTGCCGGGCGACTTCCAGGATGGCGGCTGAGCCGGAACCATTGTCCTGCAGGCCAGGCCCGGCGTTGACCGAGTCCAGGTGAGCGCCAGCCATGATCACGTTGTTGGTGTTGCCGCCGGGCGATTCGGCGATCACGTTGCTGGTAGTGGCAATCCCGCGGAAAGTGTCGGTTTTTAGCCGCATGATCAGTCCCGGTGTGGCTGCCAGCTGCTCGCCTACCGCCTGGGTGACCGAGGTAACCGGGATATCCAGCGTGAAGCCGTTGCCCAGGGTGCCATTGACCGCGCCGGCGGTGTTGTTATAGATGATTACACCACTTGCGCCGGCGGAGCGGGCGTTGGTGGCTTTAATTGCAAAGGTGCAATCCCCGCGTCTGATCAGGGCGATGTTCCCGGCAGGGAAGCCGGCGAAGTCGCCCGCATTGCAGCCGGTGATGGCGTTGACCGTGCTGACCGGCGCAGTGAAATCCCCGCTGCCGGAGTAGGACAGGATGTTATTGGCAATTGGCCCTGCCGGGGGAGGCGAAACCTGCTCGAGTACCGGCGGGGAGAGTGAGATAAAGGTTTGAAACTGAAATTCCTGGATGGTGACATTGTACCCGGCGGCGCGGAAAACGTCCGCCGCGTAGGCTGCCGAGGCGTCGTAACCGGCTGTGCCGGAGGTGCGGATGCCGTTGTTGGCGTCGGCGATCATCTGGAAGGCCGCCTGGTGGCTGCGCACACCCTCCACGGTGACGCATTCCAGCAGCTTGCCGAAGGTGTTGTTTACGCGTGTGTCACAGGCTGCCTCGCCTGCCAGAGCCAGCGGCACCAGGGCGAGGGCGAGCACAAAGATGCTCAGGATCACAGTGATACGAACTGACAGCTTGAACATGGGTCTCCTGTATGGCGAATAGGTAAATAGCGGGATTGCTGACTGCTGCAAAACGCAGCGCTGCACGTGGGTTAATGGATATGGATCGCTGCCTGTTTGCCTCCCTCTCCATTCTGTATAATTAAGATATTATTAGTCTATATTATACCGAGGATTGGTAAGGGCTTCAAGAGGCATAAATCTCCGCTCCAGGAGCAGCTGCCTGGTAGGCGGGGCAGCCCGCCTGTCCCTTGCTCGCCTTGCAAAAGCGACAATGGCTTTGGTTTGACTTTTCACCCTTCTTCTCATACACTTAATCCATGCTTGCCAGAGTTTACTCCTGCGCCGTCATCGGTCTGGACGGCGTGATCGTCGAGGTGGAAGTCGACTCCGCCAGCGGGCTGCCTGCCATGGATATCGTCGGGCTGCCGGACGCGGCAGTGAAGGAGTCGCGCGAGCGTGTCCAGGCTGCCATCAAGAACTCGGACCTGCCCTACCCGCGCAAGCGCATCATCGTCAACCTGGCGCCGGCGGCGGTGCGCAAAGAAGGGCCGACCTACGACCTGCCCATTGCCCTGGGGGTGCTGGTGATGAGCGAGCTGCTGCCGCCGGAAGCGCTGGACGGTACACTGGTGGTGGGCGAGCTTTCGCTGGATGGCATCGTGCGCCACGCGCCGGGCATCCTGCCCATTGCGGCAGTCGCCAGCCAGCAGGGCTTCCGCCGCGTATTCGTGCCCCAGGCGGATGCGGCTGAAGCAGCCCTCATCCCCGGGCTGGAAGTGATCCCTGTGCATACCTTGAGCGAGCTGTTTGCCTACCTGAGCGGCGAGCAGCACATCGCCCCACACCCGCCCACGCAGGTCGAGTCGCTGCCTGCCCCGGCGCAGACCGATTTCTCCGAAATCAAGGGCCAGGAGCACGTCAAGCGCGCCCTGGAAGTGGCGGCGGCGGGTGGTCACAACGTAATGATGATCGGAACGATAACCAGGCGCAACGGTTCCGGATATCCTTGCATCTTTAATCCATAGCAATCCGCTGGTACATTGTATCAAAATGCCCCATTATGGGGCGTTTTGTTTTAGGGCGTTTTCCTTGACGAAAGGAGATTGCCATCATGTTCTAGTGATCGACAATCGCCAATAACATCTGACAGGCTGGCGATTTGGCCCTTGGCAATCGGGACAGATATCAAAACCATGGTTTATCGATGGTCAGTTGGCGATTAAACTTCAAACACCGATGGCGCATAAGTTATTGGCGCCGAACGAACAACAATCGAAAAACTAAACGGCGTATATTTATCAGCAGGTAATAACCCCCGAAAGGTTGGCTCATCCCGTCAATCTTCGCCTGGCATACTCCTGGGGTTGTGTATTCTATTCCTCCCCTGCTTTCACCATTCACCTACTAATCCTTGCATATGTTTCTAAAGTTCGTAACCCACATTGCGGGCGAAAGCCTGGATCAATTGCGGTCTACGTTGCATGCGGCGCTTTGAGTTCTTGATCAACACTTCCAGGTCATGCAAATGATTACGGGCGGTATTGGCCAAATCAGCAAGTCTCAGATAGTTCCGAACCCATTCGGTCGGGTTGAGGTCCGGGGCATAGCCTGGCAATTGCTCCAGGTGAATGCGTTTGGCAGCTCCATCTGTCAAGTAGGCTTTGACGATCCTGGAGCGATGCATAGGAATACCGTCCCAGATGACCAGGAGCAAACCCGGGATCATGCGCAGCAACTGGCCAAGAAAGAGGACGACTTCTCGGCTCGTAATCGAATGAGCATAAACCGTCAAAAACAACTTGCCTTGGTGCGTGATCGCCCCGATGAGTGAAAGATGCTTTCAGGACAGAAATTCCTTCATGATCGGTGTCTGGCCGCAGGACGCATACTTACGCACGGCCATCGGCAGCAGATACACTCCCGATTCATCATCTATAAAGACGATCGGTTCGTCCTTCTTCGACCGCCTTTTTTCAACTCTGGCGAGCGCGCATCACTTTCAATGCTGGATTTCGGCTTCTTTGCGCTGTTTGGCCCGCCGGATCGGTTTCTGGGGCGTCCAACCCAGGTCTTTGAGAATGCGGCTGACATGGGCGGGGTGGTACCGCACGCCAAACTCGCGCTCGATCAATTTGCCCACCCGTGCACAGGTCCATAGCTCGCCGCGAAACCCAAAGCTCTCCGCACCCCTTTCCAGCAAACCGGGGAGCTTCTGGCGATCGGCCGCACTCAAACGCACCGGAGCGCCTGATTTGGGCTGCTCTGTGAGCCCCGCTTCGCCACCTACCCTGCCGCGTTTGATCCATTGGCTAACAGCACCTTGGGTCACCCCGAGAGCTTCGGCGATGTCCTTTTGCTTCCAGCCTGTTTGGTATAAAGCCCAGGCTCGTTTGCGGCGTTCTTCTTTCCAACTTGTCTTTTTGTCCTTTATCATGTGGCCAATCAAACCACACTTTAGTTACTTATGCAAGAATAAGTAATATCCTACTTGCTCTGTCTAGTCCGGGTTCTTCGCGTCACACCTTGGACCGTCCAGCCCTCAGCAATCTGGCGCTTTGACAGCACTCAGTTCGAGCGACCATCTCTCATGGAGCTGCTGATGGCTTCTATCTAAAAGTAAAGGGCGAGTGCATATTTACTCTCGTGGGTGACAGAAAATTTTCCAGCATTGGAATTTATCAGCAACGAGATGATTGTTTCTGAGGAAAATGTATAGTCACTAGTTGTCAGGAACGAATTGTCCAACGTTGGACAATTTTTATGGGGGATCGATCAACAAGAGAGATTGTGTCACTAGTAGTCAAGAATTTGGTTTTCCAGTACTGGAAATTCTCTGCAGTGAAATGGTTGAATACTGCCAAGAAAGGCAACATTAATTATCAAGTGTTGATCTCCACTTGTGGTGTGCAATATCTTGGCAGGGAGAGCTTTAAATTAGGTAGAGAGATGCTGTTACAAGTTGTCACTATTGAAAATTCCAACGTTGGACTTTCTTAGTAAAAAATCATTGACACGAAGCTTAGGCGACAGATTAGGTGAGCGATAAAGATCTTGCTCACACAGGTGCGTGAAATTGTCATCTGCTGATAGAAAGATGGTTTTCCAGTGCTGGAATGTTTGGTAAGAAGCACAATGTCATACCCAGCTTCCGGATGCTCAACGCGTAAACTCGCTCAGATATTTGCGGGTACGTTCATAGACAATCCATTTATCCCCAAAGATTCCTATAGCCCAATGAAGCGAACCTACAATACTCAGGGTATGGGCTTCAGTCATGTGCGCATCCGCAAAATCTCGTGATCTATCGGTAAAGCTCGCTCATACTGCTCCCATGACCTGGTTTGATCACCAAAGTCGTGGAAAATTATTACCAGCTCTTTTTGCAATCGGGCACAGGTTGAAGCGAGTTTAGGTATGACCTCTTTTTATCCTGGCTTTCGCCAACGGGCAAGTATGCCTGACCGTGGCAGTGCGGGCATGGTGCGAGGATGTGGACTTTCATGGCTCTCCTTTCGGTTAAACAAAAAAGCCCGCCTCGGTGTGAGGCGGGTTGAATGAGACCGTGCGGGTCGCTGGCAGGGCACAGGTGCACGAGATCTGTGCCCTGCTCCTTGATGCCCAAACGGCGCCACTGGGGCGCCGGCATCAAGTGTCAGCTATTCGGTTGTGAAGCACCCCCCATGTTCACTTCTGGGGTGTAGCACCCCTTCTACTTAGGGGGCTTCAAAATTTTTTTGTAGGTGAGAACAGAACGAGTTGTAAAAGTCTCAGGGCAATTGCGTTTGAAAAGTACTTCTCCCGCTTGGCAGGCGATTAGCTTTTATGTCGCAGGTGAGAGTCTAAAAATTGGTTCAGATGCGGCTATTGCCCCACATTGCAGATTAAAGAGGTCATTTGTGACGGCCCTGATTACCACCCGACTAAAAAATCCAGCAGTTTCCTTATATGAACTCCATTTACATTTCTTACAAGAGATGGCTTGATTACCAATCCTGCGCAGATAGCGGGAGAAGCTTGTAGATTGGCGGTTTTTGGCAGCTACACCACTTGTTTTGACAGTCCGAATCTGCAATAATAAAAATGCGAGGAATCTAAGCTGTCAATTAATCTAGAGATATACCGGGTATAACTGCAAAGGAGGGTGGCGCCCCTGGTTTATTATGAGAAAAGTAATCATCAGATCAGAAGAAAATAATTCTACATAAGCAACAGCACACTTAATTAACAAGGAGATACGGCAATGGAATCGAATGGTCACACCTTATTACGTGCCGTGAAATTATGGCTCATTTGGAATTTGTTGGCTGACTCTAGCTTGGTGATTTCATTGGTATTCTTCGCTATGGTGCTAGTTCTTATATCATGTTCCACTGATTATTTTATATTTTTAGGGAATTATGCACCCCAGATTGTATTTCTGCTCATTCTTGTGTTGGGAAGCCTGTTTGCGGGATTGATCCAATGGCTAGCATTCATCGATAGGATCAAACAGTCGTACGCTTGGATCATAGCAACTACCCTCGGTTATTCTTTGACGGGGATATGGTTATATCTCTGGTTTGAATTACTCCCGGTAGAATTCCCATCCCCAGTTGAGATCGGAATCGCTACCCTGGCTGGTGCGTTCGGCGGGGGGGTGATTATTGGTCTACTGCAGTGGCTGGTCTTGCGGGGGAAGGTTTCGGGGGCAGGTTGGTGGCTATTGGGGTCTATCCTGGGTTGGGTGTGTACGGGATTGGTGTATACGGGATTATCTATCTTTGTATTTTCGCAAACTAGTAATACAGGGATGTTGGGTGAGTTAGAACGGCTTGTTTTACTGCTGTATGTTTTAGGGCTGTTTCCCATGAGCATGATCACCGGCATCGCATACGCCTATTTGTTCACACAACCCAGCCAAAGGGCACCAGTTACATGGAATAGCAACATAGCTCAATAATATGACCTGAAATATGCTGTGGTCATTCATCGATATTTTTACGATTATGGGCAAATGACCTGCCCCCTGAAAACTGATCCAGGCAGAATGAGTGAGACGGTGAAACAGGAGGCAGACAATGTCGGAAAAATGCAGACGATACACACCCGAATAAGCCATCTCTCCCTTAAGCCGTTACCCCGGTTTACACCAGGGGGGAACAAACCAGATAGATATGATTTGACGCTCTAACGTGTATTTCAGGCGCACGACTTTGTTATCTCGGTGGTTTACTTTTACCAAAGCGGATATGGTAAATCTCGCCTCTAACCTTCGTGGAGAAGCCGTGACATCAATAAACGGTGTTAGGTTACTCATTACCCTCGGCGATATCTTTTGTAACAGCGAAACCATTTACAATCCGATGACATCTTCGAAATCTTTTTGTTAGTCCTTGATTTTCAACCAATTTTCTTCCTGATGATTTTGCCAGCACATCTTTTCTCAACGGTTTTGATTCATTAGGTGGTTTCCTTAATTACTCCAAACCAGATGAATAGCTTCTTTATTCTGTTTAGCATTCCACCAATAATTACGACAAAAGCACCAATGATCGCGGCTTTAATTTCATCGGGAATTTCTTGTAATGGTGAAAGAATAAGGTTGACCCCATCTAATAAAAGCAAATCGCCATTCCCTTCGACTGTCAATTCGCGAAATGACGTTGGTGCCTTTACTAGAAAATTTTCTCCCATCATATCAGGATCACTGGTCGATAATTCAAGGGTTTTCGTTATATCTGTGATGTGATTTTCTTTGCCACTATGACCGACGGTTCCGTTAGGGTATGATATGGTGACTTTTTGTGCAGCGGCGATCAAATCCACATCATCGAATTTTGGAAAAAAAGAAAAGCTCTGAGTTGCACCAATGAATTGAATGTGAGCATCCTCGATCCGATAAGGAAAGCGAACCTGGCCTGTCAAATAGCCAGTAGAAAATGCTAATCTGGGACCAGGTACGGGAAGTGGATCGGATGTAATCGCTCTTATAACTAGCTCACACTCAGAATCAATATCAGGAATCGACTTTGCTTCGTTGTTTATACTTACCGAGTTATCAAGATAAATCAGAATATCATTTCCAGTAATACCCTCAAAGAAAATCCCTGGCGCAAGGATTGGGGAACTTTCGTGATCAAAAGTACCCCAGCCTGAGGCTCTAATTGAAGAAGCTTCATAAACCTTGCCGTAAATCTGATAACCTTCCGGATGTTCGGCGACATGATCGTTGATAGAAATATCTACAGTTTTCCAACTAGACATTGGAAAGCGGAAAGGAAGCAACTTGCCAAAAATCAATACGGCATTATCTTGGCTCTCTATTGTGATGATTTCCGAGTTAGTTGAAGCATATATTTGGGATTTATCGTCTATCGCAAATTGATCGAGGTTTTCCCAACCTGGCCAGCAAGGACAAGTACATTTGTAAATCTCAACTTTGAAGGCATGGAGTACCATTTTTAATGGTTCAGTGGCTCCCCATGGCCCTGCCATTAATGCATTTACATATGTAGTGAGTGCGCCTCCATAGCTAGCTGTTCTAGTAAAACTGAGTTTCTCAAACGTGATTAGTTTTGCACGAATCAACTTTTCCTGAGGTGTGTTTAATTGGTCAACACCAAAAACAAAAGCTGCGGGTGCGTATTCCGGTGAAACCGTCCAGTGAATCCGGCGCATGCCGTCCAGTGAGGAGGGACAAGCGCTGGTGAGGGGATTATAAAATCAAGTGGACGACATGCGAAGGGGTGAGCGTAATTTTCGTTGGGATTCTC
>JBGSTO010000631.1:0-1877 GCA_041736465.1 Anaerolineales bacterium
CACCGCCGTGGTTGCCCCGGCGGCAGTCGCGCTAGGTGTAATCGCAGTCGCGCTGGGAGCCGCCGGGGTTGGCGCCGCCGTAACCGGCGCCGCGTCAGTCGCGGTTGGCATAATCGCAGTTGCGCTGGGCGCCGCCGCAGTAGCCGTTGCAGGCTCGAGCGTAGGGGTGTCGCTCACGATTTGAGTGGGCGAAGGTTCCGGGCTGGTAGGCTCGGGGGTTGAGCCTTCTGGGGTCGGAGAAAGGGTAACAGCCGCTTCCGGCGTGCCGGTTTCCGCCGGGGTTGTGAGGGTAGCTTCCTGCGCCTGCCAGGCGGCTGCCATGCCTGGCGCTGCCAGCAGCAGCGCCAGCAGCCCGATCAGGAGCATGCGTTGGACAGTATCCATTCTGCGGTGGTGGTCGATCATCGTGTTTGGCCTCCCTATAGGAGAATGAAGTTCCTCAGAATTTGCAGACCCGTCTGCTGGCTTTTCTCAGGGTGAAATTGTACCCCAAACAGGTTGCCGCGCTGCACCATGCTGGTAAAAGTCAGCCCGTATTCGGTCTCGGCGGACACGTCTTGAGGCTCATCCACCCGGCAGTAGAAGGAGTGGTTGAAATACGCGTACGCGCCCTCCGGCAGCGCCTCCAACAGCGGCTCGGGACGGCGCGACCACAGCCGGTTCCAGCCGGTATGCGGCACCTTCAAGCCTTCCTGATCGGGGAAGCGCACCACCCGTCCCTGCAGCAGGCCCAACCCGGGCTGCTCGCCCAGCTCTTCGCCCACCTCGAACAGCGCCTGCATACCGACGCAGATCCCTAGCAGCGGGTCGCCACGCCGCACAACGCTCAGCAGCGGCTCCGCCAGGCCGCGCGCCTGCAGACCGCGCATGAAATCGCCGAATGCGCCCACACCGGGCAGCACCAACCTGCCTCCCTGCTGCACAACCTGCGGGTCAGCAGTCACGGCGACATCCGCCCCCACGCTCTGCAGCGCTTTGTGCACCGAGCGCAGGTTGCCCGTACCGGCATCGATCAGGGTGAATTTCGTGCTCATGATCATCCCCATTCAAGCCAGGGTGCCCTTGGTGGAAGGCACCTGCTGCTGCCGGCGCGGGTCGAACTGGCAGGCGGCGTCCAGCGCCCTGGCAAAGGCTTTGAACAGCGCTTCGGCTTTGTGGTGGTCATCGCGCCCGTACAGCACCTGGGCGTGCAGGTTGCAGCGCGCAGTGACCGCGAAGGACTCAAAGAAGTGTTCGAACAGGCTGGTGGGGATGCCGCCCACGGATGGGTCGCGCCATTCGACCTGCACCACGGCATAGGGTCTGCCGGAAAGGTCGACTGCCGCCCGCGCCAGGGTTTCATCCATGGGCGCGTAGCAGGAGCCCATGCGCACCAGCCCGCGGCGCTCGCCCAGCGCTTTGTAAAAGGCCTCCCCCAGCGCCAGGGCAACGTCTTCGACGCTGTGGTGCACGTCCACGTGCAGGTCGCCGCGGCAGCTCACCTGCAAATCGAACAGCCCGTGCACGGCGAGGTGCGAGAGCATGTGATCCAGGAAACCGATACCGGTCTCCAGGCGGTGCCGCCCGCTGCCATCCAGGTTTACCTGCACCTGGATCTCGGTTTCGTTGGTTTTGCGCTCCACCTGCGCCTGGCGGCTGGAAGGGAAGCGGCTCGTAGCGAGGGCTGCGGCGGAAATCGATGCGGGAGACGCTGCATCTGGCGCGCCGGGATACTCGATCTGTGCCTGCACTGCCTCACGCGCCGCCGCGCCCGCCAGTTTCTCCACCAGGTACAGCCCCAGGTCGATGCCGGCAGTCACGCCTCCGGCGGTGATGGCATCCCCGGCATCCACGATGCGCTCGGTGGAGATCTGTGCGCAGAAGGGCGCCAGCAGCTC
>JBGSTO010000668.1:0-2538 GCA_041736465.1 Anaerolineales bacterium
GCCACGCCAGATGCGGCGCGCTCGTTCAACGACGATCTGCAAGCCGTGCAGGCGATGGGTATCCAGATTGTCAGCCCGGACGAGGCCGCCCGCTTTCCGGATGCGGTGCAGCGCATCGAGCTGCGCGATTTCGATTTTCAGGCCATCGCCCGTTCTTTCGAACAGTTCGGCGTCTCGCTCACACAGTTGGAGGCGGTGGCGGTGGCAGTCTTCGACCACGGCAATGCTCCGCTGGACGTCTCCGACCGGCAGTTCCGCTTCGATTATCTGGACGAGCGCATCCGCAGCCACAACCGCCTGAGCGCGTTCGCCTACCGGGCGGAGCAGGCGCCTGAGATCATGACCCGCCTACGGGCGGTGACGGTCTCGGCGCAGGACATCGACGCGCCGCTGGTATTGATGGATACCGCCCCGGCAGCCGTGCTGGGCGCCACCTTCGACCCGCACGTTGCTCGCCTTCAGCGCAAGCTGATCGCCAACGTTGGCAATTTCCACACGCTGGCGTTCCGGCTGGGTCCGGGCGGCATCGAGGGCGTTTTCGAGCACCACACCGGTCTGCTGGAGCTGCCGAAGCTGGAGGCGCTGCTGCGCCTCTTGGCAGACGGCAGCCTGAAGCACGCGGACGTGTTCGGCGACCACGGGCACGGCGCGCTGGTGTACGATCCCCAGCCGCTGTCACTGGACGAGGGGTCGTTTGGTGTGGTGGTCACCGGCCCGCGGCGTTCTATGATGGAAGCGTCTTCGCTGAGGCCGTATTTTGCCGTGCCGTTTGGGGATATGATGATCGCCGGCTGTTTTGGGCTGCTGGCGGCAACCGCCGATGTGCTGCCGGAGTTGGGCGAGCCGATCCGGGAGTCTCTATCCGGCGCCGGCGGGCGCGGCACGCCGCCCTGGGAAGTGGATTGAGATCAAAGCAAGGAAGGAAAATTTAAGGGGTGCGCGTCACGCCGGTGTGCTCGACGTTATAACCGGGCAGCCCGCCAGCCAGCCTGCGAAAGGCGCCGGCATTGATCATATCTAGCAGCGGTCGAAACAGGCTCTCTCCTATCTTCCACGCCGGCAGCACCAAATCGTAGCGTTCTTCGAACAAGGGAATAAAACCCAGGCCTGCCTGGCTGGCTGCCGCTTCCAGGCCCAGGGTCGTATCGGCTTCGCCGCTCAACACTGCCCGGGCAGCCGCGGTATGCGTGCGCCGTTCGGTTCCATAGCCGCTAATCTGTGCCGGGTCTTGCCCCAGCAGGCGCAGCTGCCGGTCCAGCCACAGGCGTGTGCCGGAGCCCCGGTTGCGGTTGGCAAGGGTGATATCCGGGCGCAGCAAGTCCGTCAATCCGCGGATACCCAGCGGATTGCCAGGCACGATCATGAGACCCTGAATGCGTTCCGCCAGCGTGACCAGGATCACATCCTGATCGGGGAAGAAATGGCGCACGTACGGCAGGTTGTATTCCCCGCTGTCCACATCCACCAGGTGGCAGCCGGTCAGGTGAGTCATTCCCTGGCGCATCGCTACCAATCCGTCCAGGCTGCCCACCGAATAAGACAGCAGATCCAGGATATGCTGCTCCTTGAGCTGTTCCGCCAGCAGTTCCAACGCCAGGTCGTGGCTGCCCAGCATGATCAGCAGCTCGCCCTCTGCCAGCCTGGGCAAAATGACTTGCTGGAAGATGAAGGCCCGCGCCCGCGCCTGGTAAAACTTTTCTATGAACCCGCCGGAAAGGTGGGTGTTCACAATCTCAACCAGCCCGATCTGTTCGAGCTGCTTGAGGTGGTGCCGCACCCAGGCGGGGTGCTCGCCCAGCGCCTTGCCCAACTGGGTCAGGGAGGCGGGAGCGTCCATCAGCAGACGCAGGATCGCCAGGCGGCGAGGGTCGCTCAGCAGGCGGATTTGTTCGAGGGAGTGCAGGTATTCGACATCAGGCATGGGTGCACCGTTAAGGAATATTTTACCGCTAAGGATAGTCTAATATGAGGCTATCGAAAAGTCAATCAAAAAAAAGATCAACACGAAGGACACCAAGGAGGCGCAAAGGACACAAAGTGTTTTTAGGTTTTCTTTGTGATCTTCGTGCAACCTTCGTGAACTTGGTGTTTCCATGTTTTCCTCCCCCGTTTTTCCAGGTAGCCTCCCACCCGTTTCGCCGGTACACTTTTTAACGGTAGTCGCTATACTGTGAATACTTATCAATGGATGCAGTCCTTGAGAGTTTGCGAACAAATTACCTGTCATCCTGAGAGCCAATCCGCAGGATTGGTCAGCGAAGGATCTAGATTCTTCGGTCGCTGCGCTTCCTCAGAATGACATATCAATAAAGGAGAACAGCATTATGACTAACGATACCAATATCCTGGCGGCTTTGTCCGATGCCATGGCAGACGCTGCCGAGAAAGCCGGCGCCGCCACACTGCTGGTCAATGCCCGCCGGCGCATGCCTGCCAGCGGGGTAGCGATTGCCGCCGACCTTGTGCTGACCGCCGACCACGTGGTCGAGCGCGAGGACGATATCCGCATCCTGCTGCCGGATGGCAGCGAGCTGGGCG
>JBGSTO010000712.1:0-28248 GCA_041736465.1 Anaerolineales bacterium
AATTGTGATCGAGGCTTCGAATTCCTTCGAGCCCGAGTATACGATGTCGATGCCGGTCGCATCCTCGAAAGCCTTGATCGAGTTGTCGAACTTGACCGCATCGTTGTCGGTGAACGGCCCCGCCATCGTCACTACCGTGCCAGAGTAATTGCCGGCGTAAGCATCTACCAGCTCCTGACCGGCAGGGGGGATCGTCATCTCGCCGCCCGTAGCGGGAGGCTCAGTGGCTGCCGCCGGGGGCTCAGTGGCTGCCGCCGGGGGTTCAGTAGCCGGCGCCGCTGGAGTCTCGGCCTGCTGGGGAGCGCAGGCTGCCAGCACCATCGCAAACACGACCAGTAGGGCCAGCCCAGCCCATAGTGATTTCCTTGTATTCATATGTTTCTTCCTTCTCCTTAAAAAAATCTGTGGTCTTAGGTAGTACTCGATTGAACGTGCAAGTGGTTAAAATTTTGGCGTGAGCGGCCATCACCTCCTTTTCTCATGATCAATCTTCCAACACCTACAACGCAGTTTTTTTCATATCGCAGGAATGACGCACAATTAAATGTGTCTCCAATAATTGCACCCTTTGATCCGGTCGATTCCCTTCCAGAATCTGAACTAATAGATTGCCGGCGCGGCGCGCCAGTTCGGTCGCCGGGACGCGCACAGTGGTCAGAGGTGGATCGAAGTAGGCAGACATGGGCAAATCGTCGAAGCCCACCAGGGCGACTTTCTCAGGAGGGCGCATATTCTGCTCCACGAGCGCCGCATTGGCGCCATAGGCGACTTCATCGCTGGCAGCAAATACGGCGGTAAAATCAGCACCGCCGAGAATGACGTGTTTCATCTGCTGGTAGCCGCTCCTGGAGGAGAAGTCACCGTATCGCACCAGCCCCTGGTCATATTCAAGCCCACAGGCTTCCAGCGCTTCCCGGTAACCTGCCAGTCTCTCTGCAGCGGCGCTGTACTCGGGTGACGCATTGGTGATGCAGGCGATGCGAGTATGACCCTGTTTGATGAGATGCTCGACGGCTCCGCGAGCCGAACAGCGGTTATCCACGTCCACGGAGTAAAAACGATCGCCGGGAAGCCGCCCGATCAACACAATGGGAAAGTTCTCTTCTTCAAGCAGCTGCAGTGCTTCATCATCTAAACGCGGTCCCGAGAGGATCAGGCCATCGATATGCTTGGCGCGCACCAACTGCAAGTAGGCCTCTTTTTGATGCTGAGGCTCCACGATATCGATCAGCAAACGCATCCCGTAATGATGTGCCACGTCGAGCAGCCCTTCCAGGCTTTGAGGTAAAAAAGCATCTGAAGCGACATGGTATTGGCTGCGCGCCATTACCAGGCCAACGATCTCCGCCCTGCGGCTTACCAACGCCCGGGCGGCGGCATCCGGCACGTATCCAAGTGAACGCGCCGCAGCGATCACACGATGGCGAGTTTCGTCACTGATTTGCACATTTGGCGCATTATTGAGCACCAGGGATACCGTTGTCCTGGAAACGCGGGCAGCATCTGCGACATCCTGGCTGGTTACTCTCTTCACGCTCAGGTCCTTTACCCTTTTCCCCTACTAACACGCGTTACTAACACGTGTTAGTAATATAGCAAGGATTTTGCCTTCTGTCAACTATGAGCCGCTATGCTCCCACAATGATGCGCCGTATTTATTCTCTACACCTCCTCTCATACGGTCTGGCGCGCCACGACGCGCAGCTGCAGCTCGACGTTTTGCGCCGGACGCTGGGGATCTGCCAGCCTTGCTTTTAACAATTCTGCTGCCATACGCCCGGACTCATCCAGAGCCTGGGTGATCGTGGTCAAGCCAAACAATTCCGCCATATCGGTATCGTCGAATCCGATGACCGCCAGGTCGTCCGGCGCTCCCAGGTTCTGCTCGCGCAGCACGCGCAGCACGCGCACAGCCAGATCGTCATTAGCCGCAAACAGCGCCTGCGGCGGTTTTGACAGGCTCATCAGCCGCCTGACCGCAGCGCGGACGTTCTCCACCGCCAGGGAGGAGTGTTCGATATACATCTCAGGCAGGTTTATCTCCCTCTGCTCCAGAGCCTGGCGAAAGCCTTCCAGGCGTTTCCTCTCCGGGTGGATCGAATAATCAGGCAGCCCTGCCGGGCCAAAGAAAGCGATTTGGCGGAATCCTTTTCCAGCGAGGTATTCAGCCGCCAACGCCCCTCCGGCGCGATCATCGATCTCGATACTGCTGAAACCTGCGCGGCGATACTCCACCAGTACGGTCTCTAATTTACTGTCTAAAAGCCGCCGGGCTGCCTGTTCCGGCAGCGGTAGGGAGAGCAGTACCACGCCATCTACTCGTTTTGTGACTGGCAGCATTGCCAGATAGCCATTCAAACGATCCAGCGAGTCTACCGGGTAGATGATCATTTCGTATGGGCCATCTGCCAGCTCGGCGGATATGCCTCGCATGCGCTGGACGAAGGAGGGGTAGGTGAAGAAGGGAGTGATCACACCCACTCGCCCTACGCCTTTGCGCGCACGAGCTACCGCCTCGGCTCGCGGTATAAAACCCAGCTCATCAATCGCCGCCAGCACGCGTAATCGCGTCGCCTCGCGCACCTGTTCGGGTGTATTGAGCACCCGGGAAACCGTTGCAATACTGACGCCCGCTTTGCGGGATACGTCATAGACCGTGATGTGAGGGAGTGTGGGCATAGGTAGGCGAGAATTGTATCTGCTTACATGAAAGCACTTTCATAGTATAGCAAATAAAAAAACAGCTGTCAACTCGTTTCACAGATCTTTAACCAGATACAGGCTGCCTCGCTTGAAGCCGCGCCGCAGATAATAGGCTCGTGTGCCGATGGCCGAGATAACCACCAGCTTGCCAAACCCATTCTGGCGAGCGATTGTTTCCGCCCTTTCGATCAAACGAGTCCCCAGTCCGGCATGCTGCACCACGCCCTGCTGGCTGGCGCCAACCCGCATGGATTGACCATAGACGTGCACCTCGCGCAGGATCGCCGCAGCCTCCAGGTCCTTCAGCCCGGTGTCAGGGGAAGCCTCCCCTGGCAGAGAAAGCCGCAAGAAGCCAGCCAGATGGTCATCTGGGGTAACGAAGGAGATAAAAACCTCACCCGCGCCGCCCGCCGAGTAATGCAGCTCTTCCATCCGCAGCGTACCGACCTCAACCGGCTTGCCGCGCACCTCCCGGCAGCGAATACAACTGCACGTTTGGCCGCGCCGCTGCAGCTCCAGGTGTACGTCCTGCCGCAAGCTGGTGCGTTTGTTTCCCTCGACAACATTTGTAGACGGTATATCGCGTATCACCCGGTTCACACGGCAGTAGCGCGGAATGGATGGCTTGATGTCGGCAATCAGGGCAATCAATTCCTGGGTAGTGTAAGGGTGGAATTCACCCCGCAACCAATAATCGTACAGCTCTGCATTCGCCAAAAGCTGGTTGGGGTAGATTTTGATTTCATCCGGGCATACGTCATCCCACAAACGCGAGAAATCGCTGCGGTCCAAATCGATGGTCGCGCCCAGTAAATTTGGCATCCAATGCAGCACCACTTTGAATCCAGCCGCGCGCAGCAAGGCCACTGCCTTGCGAGTGTCCTCGACGCTGTGACCGCGCTGATTCAGCGCCAGGATATGGTCGTCCATGCTCTGCGCGCCCATCTGAACCTTGGTCACGCCCAGGTAGCGCATCCAGGCCAATTCTTCAGGGTCCACATGGTCTGGGCGAGTCTCGATCACCAGCCCGACGTTGCGGTGGCTGGAGCGCTCATTCCAAGACTGTGCTTGCGCTAACGACACCGCCTTCTTTCCGTTCATGGCATCGAAGCAGCGCTGGATGAACCATTCCTGGTAATCGCGCCGGTAGGCGCTCCAGGTACCCCCCAGGATGAGCAGCTCGATCTTATCCGTGGGATGCCCGACCGCCTCCAGCGCCTGCAGGCGTGCCGCTACCTGGTCAAATGGATCGAAATCGTGCTGCAAAGCACGGCGAGCGCCAGGCTCATCCGGCAGGTAGCTTTTGGGCATGCGCACATCGGTGGGGCAGAACACACACTTGCCAGGACACGGGTAAGGCATGGTCAGGACGGTCACCGTGGTCACCCCCGAAAGCGTGCGCACGGGTTTCATGCGGATGCGTGCCAGGAACTCCTCATCTGCCGCCCATTCACCGCTTTCGATAAGCTGGCGGTAAGCGGCAACCAGCACGTGCTTCCCCAGGTACCCGCCGCCGGGTATGGGGTGCCTGCGCAAGGCAGCGCTCAATTTCCCGCCAGAGCGCACGTCCTCCAGCACTTTGCGGGCCGAGGCCAGGATTTCAGGCGTATATTGGCGCGCTTTTTTCCAGGCCTGGGTTTGTAATTCAAGGTTTGAACTGCTGTTGTCTGTCATGCGAGGCTATAATACCATGTATGCAACCTGCCGTAATCAGGCAATTAATCGAACTCAACCGCAATTTCTACCATCGCCTGGGCGAGCAGTTTTCTGCCACAAGGCAGCGATTGCAGCCAGGCGTGAGAGTCGTTCTCGAAACTATCCCCGAACAGGCAGCCATCTTAGACCTGGGGTGCGGTAACGGCGAGCTGGCCCGCTCACTGATTCAGGCGGGCTTCCTGGGCGTCTACCTGGGCGTAGATTTCAGCCCCGTGCTGATCGGTCAGGCGCGCCGTGCTGCGCCTGAATCCAAACACATACAGTTCAGACTGCTCGATATCACCGATCGCAATTGGGTGAGCCAGGTGATGGCTGAACCAGGCTCTCAAGAGTTCGATTTCGTTTTTGCATTTGCCGTGCTGCATCACCTGCCCGGTGCTGCACTGCGTCTGAACCTGATGCAAGAAATCCACGACCTGCTCAAACCGGGTGGCGTCTTTATCCATTCGGTGTGGCAGTTTATGAACAGCGAGCGGCTGCGCGCCCGCATACAACCCTGGCGGTCTATTGGTCTGGACGATTCTCAAGTGGATCCAGGTGATACCTTGCTGGACTGGCGCAGCGGTGGCGCAGGCTTACGTTACGTGCATCATTTTGACTCGGAAGAGTTGAATACGCTTGCCCAGTCTGCGAACTTTGCCATCCTGCAGACATTCGCCTCAGACGGTGAGGGCGGCAGATTGAGCCTTTATCAAAAATGGGTAGCGCAATAAACCATAAACAAGTACAATCACTTTCACCCCACCCATGTTTGAAAAGGCTGTAAATTAAAATTGTAGTAAAGTTAAATTAAATGAAAATTCTAGTTATTTCCGATATTCACGCTAACCTGACTGCTTTAGAAGCGGTTCTGGAAGATGCCGGGGATTGGGACAGTCTGTGGTGCCTGGGTGACCTGGTCGGTTACGGTCCTGATCCCAATGAATGCATCCAGAAAGTCAGGCAAATCCCCAATTCTATCTGCATTTTGGGCAATCACGACGCCGCAGCACTGCAGCAAATTGACCCCGATTCGTTCAATCCAGAAGCCCGCCAGGCTATTTTATGGACGCAGGAAACGCTGTCCTCAGAAAGCGTAGCCTTCCTGAACAGTTTACCCCAGCGCGTCGACAGCCCGCAGGTCGATTCCAGCCCTGCGCTGCCGGTCACCCTGGTACATGGCAGCCCGCGCCAGCCGGTATGGGAATATCTGCTCGATACCCATAACGCGGCGCACAACTTTGACTACTTCGATACACCTTACTGCCTTGTAGGTCACACGCATCTACCGGTCATTTATGCTCGCATAGAATCTCAAAGCCTCACTCATTTGTTGATTCCCGAGCCGGAAACCATACTGGAGCTTACCCCGCGCGCCATCTTGAATCCGGGTTCGGTCGGACAGCCGCGCGATCGCGATCCGCGTGCCAGCTACGCCGTATATGACTCGGAACAAAACACCTGGCATTACCGGCGGGTGAGCTACGATGTCGAGGCGGTGCAAACCCGCATGAAGACCGCCGGCTTACCCGAACGCCATATCCGCCGCCTGGCGCTGGGGTGGTAGCCTGGATCACCCGGGGGAACTGAGGCGAGTCAAGCAGCGTCTATTAGAGCAGACACTGTTCCGTTCAGGAGGAGAGCCAATGTTCAAGATGCAGCACCTCAAAAATCGCGTTCTCATCATTTGCTTGCTGGGCACATTAATAATCAGTGCTTGCTCGTCCGCGGCATCACCCATGTCATCCGACGGTCAGAGTATAGATGTGGGTGGTGCGCCATCTTTTGTTTCCGAAGAGCAAGCCAGGGATGCACAATCGGGTTTCGGTGCCGGCAATGTAAGCGCTCAGGTCGAGCGCCTGGTGATCAAGAACGCCAGCCTCAACATCGTTGTGGTTAACCCTGGCGAGTCTATGGATCGCATCGGCAGCCTGGCAGAAGAACTGGGTGGCTTTATCGTCCTGGCTAGCCTGTACAAGACCCAACTAGACAGTGGCGCTGAAGTCCCACGCGCATCGATTACCATCCGCGTCCCGGCTGACAAGCTGGAGGATGCACTGGCGCGCATCGAAAGCGAGAGCGACCGCGCCCCGCTCCAGAAGAACATCAACAGCCAGGATATCACCAGTGAATACACCGATCTGCAGTCCCGATTGCGCAACCTGGAAGATGCCGAAGCGCAGCTGCGTGAGATCATGGCCTCAGCCGCACGCACAGAAGACGTCTTGCAGGTATACAACCAGTTAATCCAGGTGCGCGAACAGATCGAGGTGCTCAAAGGGCAGATCGAATACTACGACCAGGCAGTGGCGCTCTCATCCATCAGTGTGGAACTGCTGCCCAACGAAGCGGTACAACCATTGACAATCGGGAGCTGGCAGCCGGTCGGCGTAGCCAGGAGCGCCATTCAGGCCCTGATCAATACCTTGAAATTCGTGCTGAATGCTGCCATCTGGATTGTGCTGTACCTGCTGCCCACCCTGCTGGGAATCTTTCTGGTCTTTGGGCTGCCGGTAATCTTTTTCTTCCGCTGGATCCGCAGGCTGCGTGGGCGCTCGAAGAAACCGCTCACGCCAGCCAGCCCCCCGGCCCCGGATTCTCCAGGATCCTGAGCGTTCTTTCGCCAATAAAAATAAGGGCTGCCGTCGAAAGTCGGGACTTTCGACGGCAGCCCTTTGATTTCCGGCATCAACGGCTCAGCGCAGGCGGAGCACCTGCCCTGGATAGAGCACATAGGGGTAAGCCAGGTTGTTCCTTTGCGCCAGCTGCCGCCAATCCATACCCAAACGGCGCGCAATCAGGGTCAGGTACTCGCCTCGCTGCACGGTATACGTCGAAGGCTGCGGGCCAGGCTCTGGCTGGCTTGCC
This sequence comes from Anaerolineales bacterium, assembly GCA_041736465.1. GTDB lineage: Bacteria > Chloroflexota > Anaerolineae > Anaerolineales > UBA4823 > JAJUJL01. The sequence goes on from JBGSTO010000712.1 coordinate 7,267, forward strand.
AGGTTTGTATTGCGTCCAAAGATCACCGGCATATACAATTTTTTCGTTAACAAGCTCAAATCCGGCGGAGGCGGCTGTGGTTCCTGGGGCGAGCCTCCGAAGATAGCCATTTTTCCCAAAACCTTCCAGGAATTCATAAACGTACGTAGGGAATAGGTCTGGTTTCGACCGGTATACGCATCCACCACGTGCACTTTTCCAGGCTCATAACCCACCAGGATCATGGTGTGCTCGAAACGCGCTACCGTGCTGGTTTGACCATCCCGAGAGGTATATTTCAAAGCCGTACCGGGCCACATCTGCCCGATCACCCAAACGATGACCGGGCGTCCGGAGGCGATCTCCGTACGCAAATCATCCCAGCTCAAATCCCGGTATGCGAGCGCCTCCAGGCCAAAGGAGCGCAGCGTGGCTGCTACCGGTTCAGCATGCACGCCATACGATGCCGGGGGCGTATTTCCCCAGGCGCCGTTGACATCTCCAACAAAGCCCTGATCCGGGTTGTCTGAGCGCGGCAGGCTGTTGACAAACTTCTTCTCGCCAATTTGCACTCCCCAAAATGCAGCCCAGTCCACAGCCGAGCGCGACTCACACGAGAGTGTGAATCGCTGGGCACGTGCCACCACACCCTTGACATACGCCTGTTCGGGTAAGGCCTGGGCGTTCGCTAAATCAGGGAATGGCAAACTTGACACGACCAGCAGCAGAAGCAGCCAGATGGAGATTTGAGAACGGATTTTCATGATTGACATTTTAGCCCAATTGAAATGATGCGGCAAGCGGTTATAATTTTCGGCATGATTTCCCTTGACAGCCTGGTCGCGGAATATACCGGCTTACAGCTATCGCCTGCCCAGATGCAGGCAATGAATACTTTCCAGCGGGAGCTGCTGGATTGGAATACGCGCATCAACCTGACCGCCATCAAAGAACCGCAGCAGGTACAGATCAAGCACCTGCTCGACTCGCTCACCTGCTTACAAGTCATGCTCGGCACATCCATGGATAAGGTCATCGACGTTGGCACCGGTGCAGGTCTGCCCGGACTTGCGCTCAAGATCGCCCAACCGCAAATGGCACTCACGCTGGTGGAATCGATTGAGAAGAAGGCCAGGTTCTGCAGCCACATGGTGCAAGTTTTGGGCCTGGACGGCGTAAGCGTCAGCTCCGATCGGGTTGAGATATTGGGACAATCGCCCGCACACCGGGAGCGTTATGACTGGGCAATCGCCCGGGCGGTTGCCGTAATGCCGGTGCTGGCTGAATACCTGCTGCCTCTGGTGCGCCTGGGCGGACGCATGCTTGCCATGAAGGGTGAAAATGCCCTGGAAGAACTGCGCTCGGCCGAGAAGGCCATTCAAATGCTGGGTGGGAGATTGGATCGGTGGGTTCCAGTCAAGCTTCCGGGTATAAACGAGACCCGCTACCTGATTGTTATCCAAAAAATCCGGCCCACGCCTGCAGCCTACCCTCGCCGGACAGGCTTACCGGCAAAGAAGCCGTTATAACCCAGGCAGCGCTCTGCGCTCAGTTGAAAGTACCTGCCTTAGATAAATTTGTTTCCACTGGCGCGTTCATCCTGGCTCTGAGAAGACCCGCCCGGCATCGATACGCCACAGCGTGGATTGGCTGGCAAATTCCTTTGTAAACAGATCCAGGTCGGTCGTGGTTAAGAGAATCTGCTCCGTTTCCAACAGGCGGTTCAACAGATCAAGCCGCCGCTGGCTGTCGAGCTCCGCCAGCACCTCGTCCAGCAGGAGCACAGGCCATTCACCGGTTTTCTCTTTCATCCACATGACTTCAGCCAGCTTCAAGGAAAGCACCGCGGTGCGCACCTGACCGCGCGATCCGTAGATGCCCAGATCCAGGCCATTGCTCAAGAAGCGCAGCTCATCCCGGTGAGGGCCAATGGTGGTTACGCCGCGCGCCAGTTCTTCACTGCGCAGCCGGCGCAGTGCATCCAGGAAGCCTTCCTGGATGCGCTGCAGGGGTATGTTCGAGCGATCCAAATGCGCATCAATCGGGAGAGCATACTGCCGCGCCGCACGCGGCAGCGGATCGTAGGCTGGTTCATACGAGAAGCGCAGGATTTCTTCTCCGTGGGTCAGCTCGCGGTGAATGCGCGCTGCCAGCCGCTCTAATCCTTGCACGGCATGTATGCGAGCATGGATTAACTGCGCCCCATTGAGAGCAAGCTGCTCATCCCAAAAGCGAAGCTGTTCTGCATCACCGCCGCGCTCCGACAGCTGCTTCAACAACGCATTGCGCTGCGTCAGGCCGCGGCTGTATGACGAAAGCAAAGCCGCGTAATGAGGCTGAACCTGCCCCAGGGTCAGGTTCAGATAGCGGCGGCGTTCCTCTGGCGCGCCTTCCAGCACACGCAGCGTTTGCGGCAGAAAGAGGACGGCATTGAACGCACCAATCGTCTCGCCAAGTTTGCGATCTGCCCCATCCAGAATTACTTCCCGGCGCACTCGGGCGCCGCCGTTCGCATACCCGTTGGCCTCCTGGATGATCCGCACCTCAAGGCGGTGAGTGCCTGGCTTAAGCACCGGCGAGGAGCAGGGTGAGGAGCGGTGGAAGCTGGCGATGATCCGCGCCACTCCCACCGGCTCTTGCCCTGCCAGGAAATTGATCAGCTGGCGGTCGTTGGTAGCATGGAACGAGGCGAATGTTGCCAGGTAGTAGATCGACTCAAGCAAGCTGGTCTTCCCCTGGGCATTGGCGCCCAACAGCATGACCGCCCCCTTGGGCACATCAAGGTCCAGGCGAGCAAAATTGCGAAACTGGGTCAGTGATAGATGGTTCAGGTACATACCACCCCAAACAAATGCCACGGAGCATTCCCCGTGGCAGTCATACAGAATTTGAACTGAAATCCCGGGCAAGCCGGGCGACTGAGGCCGGCGGAATTAATCCAATGAAGCCGGTTCGCCAGTTTCCGTCTCCAGCTTCCAGACTTTCTCGGCCCGATCTATGAACAGCACGCCATTCAGGTGGTCGATCTCATGTTGAAAGATGCGTGCCAGCCAACCCTGCGCCTTGATGCGCAGCGGCTGCCCGCGCCGGTTCATACCCTTGACGACCGCGCCGAGCGGTCGTTCCACGTCACCAACAAATCCCGGAATCGAAAGGCAGCCTTCCGTACCCATTTCGATTTCAGTCTCCAGGCGCACGATCTCCGGATTAACCACCGCATACAGCTTGGGAGGCTTGGTTTCGTCTTCTTCGTCTCCAAATTCAACCACGATCACACGCTGGGATACACCCACCTGGGGAGCAGCCAAACCAACACCAGGAGCCTCGCGCATGGTCTCGACCATATCGTCGATCAAGCTTTGCAAATCAGGCCCAAAATCGCTGACCTTCTGAGCCTTGCGGCGTAAAACCTGCGCCGGGTGAGTCACAATCTCGCGTAAAGCCATATCGTCCTCAATAAATAGTAATTCAATCAGAATACGGCAAAAACAACGCGCTTATTTTACCGCGGAAATATCTCCCAGTCAGTATCGCGCCTGCTTTTTCCCGCCCTATCGCTGTGCTTGCTGTATGCTGCCAGCCAATCCACCATATGCTCGCGTTCACGCGCTGCCTCTACCGACTTTTTTCGCCGGTTGAATTCTTCGATGTAATGGGAAATATCGTGGTGCACCTGTGCTGGATCAGCCACGACCCGAAAGACAAAGGGGGTCTGTCCGACATTGATGATCACATCCCCAAAATTAAATAGAATCTGGATAATGCCGTCACGAGAATACTCCAGGCTGAAGATATTCTCGATACTGGCAGATTTCCTCTGCTCTTCACCCAGGGGTCTGCGCTCAATATCCAAAATCTGGGTTGGAGTGATTTGATAAATATCGTTACTCCAGTCGAGGTAATTGTAAATCCACCAGCCGAGGAAAAAAACGAATAAAACCATCAAGACACTCATCAAGGACACTTCTATTAGTAAATTCAGCGCGCCAGTAAAATATTCATACAGCAGCAAGCCGCCGGCGATGATCGAGAGAAAAATAAGAAACGAAGGCCAGAAGAGCTTTCCTATTAAAACCAGGATGTGCTTGCGATAGGTGATCACCCCATTCCGCTCGTAGCGCACCTGGAAGAAAGTCTCCCATTTTTCACGCAGGCTGCCCGGTTTTGCCGGATTGCGCACTTTGGGCGTCGCTTGTGCGGCTGCAGGAGCGCTGGAGGGGGACGCAGGTGGTTCCATACCACCTCCCAGCCGCTCGCGCAAAGAGCGTTCCAATTCCTTCTCCATTGCGGCTTTCTCCACACGGCGGGTTTCCTCGCTGGCGCGTACGCGAAATCCCTCAACAAAGCTGGCGAAGCGTTCCGGATGCTGCGCTCTTCTTAACCGAATTTCACCCGTGAAAGTGCTGACAATCACGTCACCGTATCCGATGATCCTCCCCAGCCAACTGGTGCGTACATTGACCGACTTTACCTGGGTGAGCGGCGCTTCCCGCCGGCTTTCGTACAAAAAAATCATTTTTTCAAGCCACACCACTCGCTGGCTGGTCACAATATAATAATCATTGCTCCAGTCGAGTGAATTCCACAAACCGATCACCAATGCCGCAACGATGCCCAGGGCTCCTGCAGCCGATGCAAACAGCTTAAAAAACTGGGTAGGGGCAAACACAACACCGAAAACCAGAAATGGAATGGCGATCAAGATGATCACAAATGGGATAACCAGATTTGCAAACAGGAACCATTCGTGCCGGTGTACGATCAGATGCACTATTTCATCATCGCCAACCCAATCAAAGTGCTTTCTTTGAGCCAGATAGCGGCTTTCAGCAGTCGCTGCCAGGTTCAAGCGCAGTTGGGGCAAATCTTTTAAAATCTGCAAGAATGGTTCGCGATCCAAACGCAGCAGTATCGTCGGTTCGCTCGCAGTTGCCGTGACCATGCGCGGGCGGTCAAAGAGCAGGGCATCTTCTCCCAGATGCTCCCCAGCTTTCAGGATATCGACCGCTTTATCCTCACCGCCTTGATCGCGAAATGAGACGCGCACCTGTCCCTGAAAAATGACGTAGAAGCTTTCTCCGGCTGACCCTTGTTGGTAGATTACCTCTCCAGGTTTAAAAGCAGTCGCCTCGAAGCGACTCACCACGCGTGCCAGCTCGATGTCGCTGAGTCCCTGGAAGATATACTGCTTCTTTAACAGGGCGGCATACTGCGGGATGCGTTCATCTGCCATGGCACCATTCTAGCACGAAGTATGAATCTCTTTCAGCCATTTCCTGGCATAGTTGCAATCTTTGCGCCAGGCTGACATGCATTGAAAAGTGATAAAATCACTCTCTCACATTCAATTAAGGAGACATATATGCCGATCCATTTTGGCACTGATGGCTGGCGAGCAGTAATTTCTGATACCTTCACTTTTCACAACCTGCGGATGGTTACCCAGGCGATTGCAGATGCGATCCGCTCCGAGTCGTGGAATGTTGGCGCCCCTGCCAGCGGCAACTCGGATGCGCAAAACATCGTCGTCGGTTTCGACACTCGCTTTCTCTCTGACCGCTACGCGACAGAAGTGGCTCGCGTACTGGCAGCGAACAGTTTTACCGTCAACCTCGCCCAGGCAGACGCGCCCACTCCCGCCATTTCGTATACGGTTCGCCATTTAGGTGCGGCTGCGGGTGTAATGATCACGGCCTCTCACAACGCCCCACGCTACAATGGTGTCAAATTAAAAGCCGCCTACGGGGGGTCAGCCCTGCGAGAACAATGCCGCCGCGTAGAAGTTTATCTAAATGATAATGAAGAACGAGCGCGCGGCCCAAACCTGATGGACTACGACCAGGCGCGCCGCCTGGGTCTCATCTTGCGCTTCAACCCACTGCCCGCCTATTATGATCACTTGCGCAGGCTCATTGACTTCGATACCATTGCCGAAAATCCCCAGCGCGTGGTCGTCGACTCGATGTACGGCTCGGGACGCGGGGCAATCAAAGGAATTCTACAAGGCACCGGTTGTGAGGTGCAGGAAATTCGCGCCGAGATGAATCCCGGCTTTGGCGGTGTGCACCCAGAGCCGATCGCCAAACACCTGGGCGCCTTAGCAGGCGCGATCAGCACGCATATGGGTAACTTCGGACTGGCTACCGATGGCGATGCTGACCGGATTGGCGCCATGGACGAACGCGGAAACTTTGTGGATCCGCACAAAATCATGGCGCTGGCTTTCCGCCATCTGATAGAAAAGCGCGGCATGCTTGGGCCTGTCGTGCGCACAGTATCGACCACGCGCATGATCGACCGTCTGGCTCGTATTTACGGCGTGCCTGTCTACGAAACACCGGTTGGCTTCAACCATATCGCCGATTACATGCTGAAGGAAGATATCCTCATCGGCGGTGAGGAGTCGGGCGGCATCTCTTTTCGCGGTCACATCCCCGAAGGAGACGGCATTCTGATGGGTTTGCTCGTAATCGAGATGGTGGCCGCATCAGGAAAAACATTATATGAGCTGGTTGAAAAGTTGTTGGAAGATGTGGGACCAGTGCACTACCAGCGCAACGATCTACGGTTGAGCAGGCCTGTGTCTCGGGAGCAAATGGAAACCTTATTATTAGAAAAAGCGCCCGCACACATCGCCGACGTCAAGGTTCAGGAAATCTCAACGCTGGACGGCGTCAAGTACATCCTGGAAGACGATTCCTGGCTGCTGATCCGGCCTTCCGGCACAGAACCAGTCCTGCGGGTATACGCCGAAGGACGCAGCCTGGGGATGGTGCGGGCTATGATTGGTTATGGCGAGCAGGTAGCTGCCAGCGCTACCTGAGCAGCTCCTTAAGCTGTACGCAGGCGCCGGGCCAATAAGATCACCACGAGCATCAAGACAGCCAGTCCCAGCAGCCCAGGAATGCCCACTTCGTCAGCAAAGCCGGTTGTCGGCAACGCGGTTGAGGTGGGCGTTTGTATTGCCGCCGCCTGTGTCAATAGAGCCGCAACGGTCGGTGTGCGCGGGTCTTCCGTAGGTTCAGGCGTGTTGGTAGCTACCGCCACGACTGAGGTCGCCGTGGGGGCTGCGGTGGCAGGCAGTTTGGTGGGCGTCCGAGTTGGCGTGGAGGTAAACGCAGCAGCAACCGACGTCTCTGTAATTGCCAGCGCTACCTGCGTATTCTGCGCATTAGCCAGAGCGATCTGGGTTGCCTCCGCGGCGCGCTGGCGCGGCAAGAAAAACATCCCATACACCACAATACACGCCAGGGCTGCAATAGCTACCGCGCCCAGGATGCCAGCTACCACCAGAAATGTGCGGTTGCTTGATTCCTCCACGGGCGGGGTGTCTTCGGGCTCCGCACTCATTGCAAGGTTATCGTTGTCTTCAAATGTCATGGCACTCTCCTCCTGTAGAGGTTTGAATAGTCCTATTACTGCTGGTTGCTGCCGGTATTAAGAATGCTTCTACACACACCCACGATTGCACTCAAATCAACACTTCCATATTTGCCAAAGGGACCAGGACGGTTTCTCCATTTTCAAGTTTTACATCCGCAACTTGGGTTAATATGCCGTTTGGGAGGCTGGAGCGACCGGGCCGCACCTTCATAAGCAAGCCAACTCTGCCCTCAAAAGGTGCCCGTAAAATTCGCACAGGCTGGTTCGGCGAGAACACATCGCTCTCACGCGGCAGCGAGGCATGCTCCGGTGCAGGCAGCTCGATAACCACTTCAGGACGCACCTCTCGGTAGCGGTCCCGCGGCTCTGCATTCAACGTCACTTCACGACGGTTATTGGAGGTCAGCAGCTTGTAGGCAGAGGAGTTCATTGGTATGCGCCCAAAGCCATCCAGAAGGATGATGGGGAAACGCATCTTGATCGCCAAAGGCTGCAGCGCCGAATCCATACTTCCCAAGATCAACCCTCGCAGCGGCAGTTCTGCCGCCGCTTTGAGTACTTCACTGTTGGCGCAGTGACTTGCCAGGATCACAGAGCCGCGCATGCTCACATCCAGCTGATCCAGACTGAGCGTGTCATCCAGGGATTTGGTAAGCACGTACATCAAACCAAAATCAATGCGTCCATTCCCCCAAACGCCTTGAATTAATGCGCCGGTAGTTTCAATCACCACACCGCGATCGCTCACCAATTCCGAAACAACACCCGGCAGCCCCGCCCGCAGTTCATAGGGAGGCGCATCCAATTCCATCAGCACCTGCCCATCACCAGCCACGATCACTTTACCGCTGCGCGGCGCCCGAACCAGGCGCTGGGTGAAACCCACCGGCCCTGCCAGGATATCACCCTGTGCAACCGGGCTGCCCGCTTTACAAACGATGTGGCTGTCAGCTTGCTCGCGTGATAATCCCAGGCCGCGAGCAATATCCAACAGCATATGTTCAGGCGCCAGCCGCGCTTCTGCAATCACATCTGTAGCGCTGACCTTCTGCCCTTTGCGAACCACAACGCGCCCCGGCACAGGCAGCAGTCGCTCCCGGCGGATCAGCGTAAGTGGTAGGATATGGCTCACGGGTGCAAACATAAACTTTTAACCTTCACCTTAGTGTTGCAATTAAGATGCCAGCCACTCGCTTAAATGCCGAGCGCCCATCTCCATTTTTCTAACGTCTCGCGACGCTGAACAGGGTCATCCGGGATGCGCAGAGGGCGACCGCGCGCATCAATCACCACTCCAAGCACACCACCGACCACGCGCAGCCCTCCACCTCTGCCAGCAGCGCCCATACCAACATCCGTGCGCTGCAGCGGCCTCAAATCCAGCTTGGCTGTTTTGCCCATCGGCAGGTGCAGCACTTCCAGGGTGCCTTGCTTGATTTCCAACGCGGTTTCACTGTTGTCATCCTGCACCATGCGTACCCTCAGGATCGGGGTTCCCGGCTTGGCTTCTGAAACCGGCGAGATAACCGTTCCCAGGCTGACAAATGTGTTCGGCTCCAGCACTTGCACTGCCAGCACGGGATTTTTGGCCGCAGCCGCGCCCAGTGATGGCAGGATGTGGTTGTAATCAATCGCGACAGTAGTGACCCCGGTCGGCTGCAGACCATCGAGCAGCATCAGCATGCTTTGCGCCGGGCTTGGCGCCTGGGTGATGACCGCCCCGGAGGCAAAGATCGGTTCAAACCACGGGGTCAGCCTGGGGCCGTAGCGAAATACTTTGGATGGGAAACCCTCCGCAGTCTTTAGCAGTGCTGCGCGCATCAACTGGCGCGCGATCGCCTGCTCAATATCCAGATCCTCTGCGGTTGCCGGCAGGCTGGCTGGAAAGAGCGATTTATTATGTAAATAGTCACGCACATTTTGGGGCGATACCGGTAAATGCAACCAGCGTAGGAGTTCGCCGTCTGCACCAGAATCCATCAGCTGAGCCAAATTTGTGCTCATGCCCAGGTGGCTGTGCACGCCCATAAATAACTCGCCAGAGAAAGCCGCCGCCAGCGTGGTAGCAAACGCGCCCACATCAATCCCCAGCACACCCTTGCTGACGTCATAAACCCGGCTCAGAAAGCGGATTACCCTCCCAAATCCCGTCGATGTCGGGATCAAACCACCCCCTGCCCAGGCATCCAGCTCTTGCACGCCGGTCATCTTCCGGCTGCGCACGGAACGGAATATGCTCGCCAATTGGACGATTGCCGGCTCCAGATCTTCATCGGTGAGCGTTGGGCGCACATTAGGCGCGAACGATATCTGCGCCAGCTTACCCAACACATCCTGTACCTGCGGCTTCAAGTCCTGGTTGCCGGCAAACAGCACTTCTGGACGCTGTTCCTGCGGCATCAGATAGCAAGCCAGACCGATGGATTCCAGAAGTTTGAGCACAGACTGGGAGGCGCCTCCTTCGGTGCCCCCAGCGACCAGGATCAAGTCAGGACGGATACGTAAAATCGTATCCATGCGAGTTTCAGTTTTTCGCCGGTCTGTCAGGCTGATTGTGTCCATCAAGCGCGCATAGGTTGACGACGCCAGGCGGCGAACGCTTTCCAGGGAAACGTCCTCAAGTAAGCCCACCGCCACCACTTTTAGCGGCTGGCCAACCGAGAGCGTGGCGCAAACGCTGTCTACTCCCGAGCCATCGGGCTTGCTCGGCACGATAAGCTGCTCATCGGCGCCGACCAGGGTTCTACCGGTGATGCTCTGCAAACGATCCAGAGCCATGCGAATGCCCTCACCGATATCGAAATACGGCGCGTGCGCAGTGGTTGGCGCAGACCCAGAGGCCAAAAACCGGTAGCTGCCATCCACCACATCGAACAAGGATGCCCGTGTGTTGATGCTGCCCACATCGATTGCCAGCAGGGAGTCGGCGTCAATCAGTGAAGTAGCCATGCAGAATTATCCAGGAAGGATCAAAGGCACCAAAAATTCGCGGAAGAATTCCATGCGTTCCACCAGCGCGGCGAATGCAGCCAAAAAGGCTCCGGCAAAAATAGCGCCCAGGGTCACAGCAATGAAACCCTTGCCCAGTAAAGCAACGATTTCCAACCAGGGGCTGCGGCGAGGAATACCGCCCAACCCGGGCCGCGCGCCAAAATGAAAATATGCCAGCGTGCTCGTCGTTCCTATCAACATCAGCAAGCCCGCAGCCACCTGCAGCCAGGCGCTGCCGGCCCCTTGCCCGGTAGGATCCCAATCCAAGGCGTTCACGGCTGCCGATACCTGAGGCAGGATAGTTCCTAACACCGCCCCACCTACAGCAGTGGCCGCGCCTACCCCTACCAGATAGGCAACCGCCGGTGACCCCAACCAGGACAGGCGCGAGGACATTTTCAAGAGCAGTAAGCCAGCAAAGAGCAGCGGGAAAAGCACAAACAGCCGTTCGGATTGGCTGCCGAAGATCAAGGGCAGCAGCAGCTGAGGCCAAATCACGCTGTACCAGGCAACAACAAGCGCATAGCCCGCCGCCGCTCCGATGAAAATGTTGATTGCCACTCGGAAGAAGGGGTTATCGCCAAGGATGTAGCTAAACACCATAATCGTCAAAAAGAAACCCACCAGTCCGCCAACCAGTTCCATGAGCGCTGAGCTTTCCAGGTTCATGAGGCTGACTCCTTCCGGGAAGATGGGCTCCCCTTGGATTGACCAAAACGGTCTATGACCCAGCCCAGCACTCCAAACAGCAGAATCATGATGACAGCCAGGTTCACTCCCGGCCCAAGCACAGCCCAGTAGCGTCCGCCCATACCGCTCCTGACCAACGAAGCCTCATAGGCGGCGCCGCCAGCCACACCAGCCAGCATCCCGTTCACAAGCTGCGGTTTGCCTTCATAATACGGGCGCACAACCGGTTCTGCTTGCGCGCTGACCAGCATCAGAAGCGGTTTTTCTGCCAACCCGGTGCGGGTTTGCTCCACCCAGGCGCGGGCATTCTCAGGATCATTGGTGATCACGATTACCAGGCCGAAATCCGAGATGGCGTTTACGTTTGCCAGGGGGCCTGTTTTCCAGGGATCATGCTCTCCATTTGAATTCAACGCGAATGGCACCACTCGCCGCGGTGAGTGTACAAAGGCAAACAATCCAGCCGTTCCCCCCGGGATATACCCCAGATTGGCATACTGGCCAATCTCATTATAGGTATGCCCGCCAGCGGCATTGGCAGTGCCAATCAGGTGCTCTGCCAGGGCCGGACCAGCAGGTTGAGACGACACCAAAGCCAGATATGTGCCCTTGATCATCAAATGATCCAGCAGGCCGCTGGCGACCGCTTCCATCTCACCGCTGAACCCAGCCGGGTAATCAACCGCTACCAGCACCGGAGCGCCGGCAGTCAAACTGTCTACTGCTGCGCGGGCGCTGAATACCGCCGAAGATGGTGCAGGAGCCGGTACAGACACCAGCCCAAACACAGACTGAGCCAGCACCGCCGCGACCAGGGCAAAGAAAACAACCAGGCGCAGCAGTTGTTGGGAAGAGATGACAGGGCTCTCGCGCAGCTCGCGCGGCGTGCCTTCCTTCTTCACCATCTTCTCCAGCATCTCTGCCTGGGCCTGGTGGGTATCGTTCAACTGCAATTTTAAGGTATAGGCTGCCGGGGCGCGCTGAGAAGCTATCTCCGCATCAGCCGGCAGCACGCCTCTCAAGCCCGCCAGCGGCCCGCTCGAGATTACCTTCTGCTCATCCTGGCTGCGAAGAGGAATAACTGGCGCTGCCGCTTCTACTGGTCGCATCGCTTCCAGCCAGCTTGGCATCTCTGCCCGCGCCAACCCTGGCTCATCATGCAGCACCGGTTCTGAAGCTTCTTCCCCTGCAAGCGGTTCTTCCTCCCAGCCGGGCAGGTCCTCGGTAAATGGGCTTATCGTTCCATCAAGAGCTCTGCCGGACAAAGGCTGGCTTGGCCGCTCACCTTCGAAGGGCGGAGCACTGGAGGATGGGGCGCCATCCGCCTGCTCATCGAATAATATTCCAGCCGCTTCGCTCTCTTCCTGCTCTGCATCCGGGGGCGCCTGCTCAGGAACAGCTGCCGCCAACCCTGAAAGCCAGCTCGGCAATTCAGCATCCTGAGGGGCAGAAAATATCGATGCAGGCGGCGCAGCAGGTTCTTCTGCTGCAGGCTGCTCAAGGCCAGTAAACCATCCGGCTTGATCACCGCGGCCTGCATCAGCTTCTGCTTCTGCCATGTCGGGTGAAGCTGTTTCCTGGCTTAAGCCCGTCAACCAATCAGGCACCTCCGCTTCCGCTTGCGGCTCGCCTTGCGCATCTTGTGAGCGCTGGCGCCCCAGGAGCCACTCCGGGATGTCATCGCTGGGTGGCTGCATTCCAGGTGCGGGCAGCGGCGTTTCACTGCTGGACAGCCAGTCTGGAAGCTGCTCCTGTGATGCTTCTTGAGCGGCTGCCCCACCCAGTCCAGCCAGCCAATCCGGTAAGGGTTCATCTGTTGAAGCGGCCGGCTCTTCTGGCGGTGTGCCTTCATCCTCTTGCTTACGGGCGCGAACACGCTGCAGCCAGTCAGGTTCAGCATCTTCGCGCGGGAGCGGTGCACTGGCGGTGGGCCGGTCGGGGCGCGCTGCCTGAGGCGGCGCAGCCGGTTCGGCATCTACTGCCTGGGAACGGATGTCCGCCAACCAGTCGGGGAAACCCTCATCCTGTGCATCTGTGCCTGGAGGCGGCGCCCACCACTCCGTTTCGCCCGATTCCTGAGCTTTTCCATCATCCACGTCCGGCTCTTTACGCAGACTGGCAAGCCAATCAGCGCTGTCATCTTCTGATCTTTCCCATGACGGCGTGGAAGGTGTTTGAGATTCGCCAGACGAGCCTGAGCGCAAGGAGCCCAGCCAGTCTTCCAGCTCTGAATTGCCTGCACCTGTGAGAGGCTTTAAACGCGCCTCGCAAAACTGGCATACTTCCAGTTCGGCTGGATTCGGCTTACCACACAGGGGACAGCGCACTTCTTCCATGCTCATCTACCATACGGACGGTCTGCGCCCAGCATGATGCGCAAACCAACAGCGATTGTGCCCAGGGCAATACCCAATAACAGGCCTCTGCCGCCTGCCACCGCTGGTACGCTGGCGATCCAATCACGCAAGCCGCCAGTGCCATGCAAGCCGGGAATATTTGCGCCCAAAACAGGGACCGAGCCAACCAGCATGATCAAGGCAGTTACCAGAAACAGCAGATTGAACCAGTTCGTGCTGCGTCTAAGCATACGCGCCGCGGCAACCACCAGCACCACCGATAGCAATGCCATCAAGCTGCTTTCAACCGGCAGCTGTATGTACTGGTAAATCCACAAAGCCCAGGAGCTGGTGGGTCCAAGCAGTCCTGCAACGACTGCTGAAATTACGAGAGATACGATTAGCAAAAGGGAATAGAAGCTGCTGCCCCCCTCTGCGGAATTCATTTTTCGCCAGTGAACGACCAGCAGGTTGGCTACACCCACAACCAGTGCAATGGCTGTCAGGATCACTGTGTAGCGCAAGAAAATGTCTCGCAGCAGTACCAGCAGCGGCAGGTCGACAAAATAGCCTGCCAACACGATAAGGCCAAAGGTGATTGCGATGGCAGCCGAAAATACTGACTTCATAATACCCCCAGAATCTTGAGCGCTGCTCCTGCCAGCATGGCGATGATCAAAAGCCAGCGCAGAAAGTCTTGTGCCCTCAAGCTGGCGGCGTTTACCGCACCGCTATTGAGATAGGCGCCCGCAGCATATAATTCCTCACCTAAAAGCGGCTCCTGTGCGGCTGCTACGAGTATCGCCTGGGCAGGCAGGCTGTCGCTTCCTCCCAGGGTAACGCCGCCCGCTTGCGCGGCAGCGTCTGCAATCAATGCCACCTCACTGCCGATATGTCCGGCAATGACCGTGGCGCTGACCTGTTCGCTGTTTACGATCTGCACCGTGCCAGCAGCATAAGATAAAGGGGTGATCCCTGCAACCTGTCCCAATGAAGCATCGAACTGTCCGGAAGCGCCGATTCCTGAAAAGGCGCTGGCAATAGTATCTTGCGATAAGATACCCAGGGTGCCATCACCGCTGGTTGCAATGCTCGGCTTGTCGCTGATGGATGCTGTGCGCGCGACGCGTTCCAGCACACCCAGGCCTACCAAGGCTGAACCGGCCTGCAGACCATTGAATTCCCCACTTCCCAGGCTGACATGCATACATCGTCCAGACTCTACCGCAATGCCGATAGCCTGTGTCAATCGCTGGTAGGCAGCCAGGGGGCGCAGGTGAACGCCTGGCTGCCGCCTGCCTGCTGCCGCAAAGACAAGCATCAGCATCAGGAAAACCAAGACGATAGCCAGGCCGATGCTGCCCGGAGATAACAATCCCTCTAGATTCACCAATTTTCAGGCTCCCGTAGGAATTCAGAAAATGCCTGCACCTGCTCCGGATCCTCCAACAAGCCAGCCAGGGCGGTCAATCCAGCATCCGAAAATGCCAGACGCAAAACCGGCTGGCTGATATAAACCACCTGCGCTCCTAACCATGTAATTGGGCCAGACGCTTCGAGGAAAGAAGCTACCCAATCGGATAACCCCCAGCGACGGAGACGCACAGCCCATGACCGCCACATATGCTGGTTGGTCACCATGGACACAGTATAGCACAAATCCGATATATCCGGTAAGTGTTGCAAGGCTATCAAGATTGTATAGCAGCAGTTCCATATGGCTTGTTTCCATTACATGCAATTATAGTAATCTTTTCTCGTTCGCACGAATTGTTGCAAGAAGAATGCCCAAGCAGGGCAATAACAACAACTTTTGTCCGGAATGTGACAGGGTACAGGTGATTTATATGCCATATATAACTACCCCTGCAGCGCAAGGAGGAATAAACTTGAATGGGTAAATTCATGAAATCAGTAAACACTATAAGACGACCGGATCATCTGAAAAATATCGGGTCATGAAATAAAAAAATCGTAGAAATGGAGTAATAATATGACAAGACAAATGGTCACGCTTGACGGCAACGAAGCCACCGCTTATGTTGCCCATAAACTAAGCGAAGTCATCGCCATCTACCCAATCACCCCATCCTCATCGATGGGTGAGCTGGCTGATGAGTGGTCGGCGCTCGGACACACCAACCTGTGGGGGACAGTGCCCATGGTAGTCGAGATGCAATCGGAGGGCGGCGCAGCCGGATCGGTGCATGGCGCGCTGCAAACCGGCTCGCTGACTACCACCTTTACCGCCTCCCAGGGTTTGCTGCTGATGATCCCAAATATGTTCAAGATCGCCGGTGAGCTAACCTCGACCGTGTTTCACGTTTCGGCGCGCTCTTTGGCTGCCCAGGGACTTTCCATCTTCGGCGACCACGCCGATGTGATGGCGACCCGCTCCACCGGCTTCGCCTTACTGTGCTCGAACTCGGTCCAGGAAGCCCAGGATATGGCGTTGATCGCCCACGCTGCTACACTGGAAGCGCGCATTCCCTTCATTCACTTCTTCGATGGCATCCGCACCTCCCATGAAGTCAATAAGATCGAACGGGTATCGGATGAAGACATTCGCGCCATGATCAATGATGACCTGGTGCGTGCCCACCGCCGGCGCGGTCTCACCCCCGATCGCCCCGTGATCCGTGGTACAGCCCAGAATCCGGATGTCTACTTCCAGGCGCGCGAGACGGTCAATCCCTTCTACAAAGCCTGCCCGGACATTGTGCAGAAGTACATGGATAAGTTCGGCGAGCTTACCGGGCGGCAGTATCACCTGTTCGATTACGTCGGCGCGCCCGATGCAGAACGGGTGATCGTGATAATGGGCTCTGGCGCCGAAACTGCTGCTGAAACCGCTCTGCACCTGGCTGAGAAGGGCGAGAAAGTGGGTGTGCTCAAGGTGCACCTGTACCGTCCTTTCTCAGTGGAGAATTTCTTGCAGACACTCCCAGCCACCGTGCGCTCCCTGGCAGTGCTGGATCGCACCAAAGAACCCGGCGGGGCTGGCGAGCCTCTCTACCAGGACGTGATCACCGCGGTGAACGAAGGCCTGGCAGAGGGCAGCGTACCCTACGCCCAATTTGCAAACCGGCCCTACCCGCGCATCACCGGCGGGCGCTACGGTCTTTCCTCCAAAGAATTTACCCCGGCAATGGTCAAGGGTATCTTCGACGAGCTGCTCAAGACCGAACCGAAGAACCACTTCACCATCGGCATCGTGGACGATGTCTCTCACACCAGCCTGGACTACGACCCTGCTTTCCATATTGAACTGCCAGAGACGGTGCGCTGTGTGTTCTGGGGGTTGGGCGCCGATGGCACCGTGGGAGCTAACAAGAACTCGATCAAGATCATCGGCGAGGAGACGGATAATTTTGCCCAGGGCTACTTCGTCTATGACTCCAAGAAATCTGGCTCGGTGACGATCTCCTTCCTGCGCTTCGGTCCCAGGTACATTCGTGCGCCATATCTGATCGGCCAGGCCAACTTCGTCGCCTGCCACCAGTTCTCATTCCTGGAGCGCTTCGATGTGCTCAAATACGCCATGCCCGGCGCTGTTTTCCTATTGAACAGCACCTACAGCCCTGAAGAAGTATGGGACCAGCTGCCGCGTGAAACCCAGCAGACCATCCTGGATAAGAAGCTGAAATTCTACGTGATCGACGCCTACGAAGTTGCCCAGAAAACCGGCATGGGCGGGCGCATCAATACCATCATGCAGACCTGCTTCTTCGCCATCAGCGGCGTGCTGCCTCGCGAGCAGGCTATTGAAGAGATCAAAAAGGCCATCAAGAAGACCTATGGTAAGCGCGGCGAAGCTGTCGTGCACCAGAACTTCGAGGCGGTTGACAGCACCCTGGCGAACCTGCACGAGGTGAAGGTGCCCGGCAAAATCACGAGCAGTATTGGTCGCCGCCCGGCAGTGTCGGCGGAAGCGCCTGAATTTGTGCGCGAGGTGTTGGGTTCGATGATTGCCGGCGAGGGCGACAATCTGCCCGTCAGCGCCCTGCCCATCGATGGCACGTACCCGTCTGGTACCACCCAGTGGGAAAAGCGCAATATCACCCTGGAAATTCCGGTCTGGGAGCCCGACCTGTGCATCCAGTGCGGCAAATGCGTTTTCGTCTGCCCGCATGCCGTCATCCGCGAGAAGGTGTACGCTCCAGAGCACCTGGCTTCAGCCCCACAAGGCTGGGAAGCCGTCGATGCACGCTGGAAAGAATTCCCCAATATGAAGTACACCCTGGCGGTTGCCCCCGAAGACTGCACCGGCTGCACGCTGTGTGTGGAAGCCTGCCCGGCAAAAGACAAGAGCCAGGTAGGACGCAAGGCGATCAACATGGCTTCCCAACTGCCGATCCGCGAGCAGGAAGCCAAAAAATGGGATTACTTCTTGGGCATCCCAGAGATCGATCGCACACTGGCCAGCTTCCGCTCAGTCAAGAATTCCTCCTTGCTGCAACCGCTGTTCGAGTTCTCCGGCGCGTGCGCCGGCTGCGGTGAGACCCCCTACCTCAAGCTGCTCAGCCAATTGTTTGGCGATCGCATCGTTATCGCCAATGCCACCGGCTGCTCCTCAATCTACGGCGGCAACCTCCCCACCACACCGTGGGCTACGAATAAGGAAGGGCGCGGACCGGCCTGGTCCAACTCGCTGTTCGAGGACAACGCCGAATTTGGCCTGGGCATGCGCCTGACCCTGGACAAGCAGCTCGAGTACGCTCAAGAGCTGCTGCCCAAGTTTGCGGCACAGATGGGCGAGAATTTCGTCAATGAAGTCCTCAATGCAGATCAAAGCAGCGAGGCCGGCATACGCGCACAGCGCGAGCGCGTGGTCGCGCTGAAACAGCACCTGCAGGCTGTGGACAGCGAAGAAGCCCGCAACCTGACCAGCATCGCCGATAACCTGGTGCGCAAGTCAGTCTGGATCATCGGCGGCGATGGTTGGGCCTACGATATCGGCTACGGCGGTCTGGACCACGTACTGGCGAGCGGGCGCAACGTGAAGATCCTGGTATTGGATACCGAAGTTTATTCCAATACCGGCGGGCAGGCCTCCAAGGCTACACCCCGCGCAGCCGTGGCGCGCTTTGCCGCCAAGGGCAAGGGCATGCCGAAGAAAGACCTGGGCATGATTGCCATGGCTTACGGCTATGTCTATGTGGCGCGCATCGCCATGGGCTCCAGCGACCAGCAAACATTGAACGCCTTCCTGGAAGCCGATGCCTACGATGGGCCGGCGTTGATCATTGCTTACAGCCACTGCATCAACCACGGCTACGACCTGAGCAAAGGATTGGAACAGCAGAAACTGGCAGTCGCCTCAGGCATTTGGCCGCTGTACCGCTTCAACCCCGACTTAGCCGAACAGGGCAAGAACCCCTTGGTCATCGACTCCAAGGCGCCCAGCATCCCGGTCGAGCAATATGCCTATAACGAGACGCGCTACCGCATGCTGCTGCACAGCAACGAGCAGCGCGCCGAGATGCTGATGAAACAGGCCCAGCAGGACGTGGACAAGCGCTGGAAGATGTACCAACAGATGGCCAGCATGCACTACGATGGCAACGGCTCTACGGAAGAAGCCTGATCGATCATCCGCTGCGGGTCAAGAGGCTTGACTCGTCTCTTGACCCGCAGCCAAACTTACCTTCGCAATCAACTTAATCAAGGCACGAGGGAAAAATGTTGGATCTAACCACAACTTATCTGGGTCTGAAACTCAAAAACCCGCTGGTTGCTTCGGCCTCCCCACTCTCCAAGAAGGTCGAGACCGCTCGCCAGCTAGAAGACGCCGGCATTGCTGCCATCGTCATGTATTCTCTGTTCGAAGAACAGATCATCCAGGAAAGCCTGAAGCTGCATCGCGACCTGAACCGCGGCACGGAGTCCTACGCCGAGGCAATCAGCTACCTGCCCGACTACGGCACCTACAGCATCGGCCCTGAAACCTACCTGGAACACCTTAACAAGCTCAAATCGGCAGTCAGCATACCGGTCATCGGCAGCCTGAACGGCGTCTCCACCGGTGGTTGGGTCGATTACGCCCGCAAAATCGAGCAGGCTGGAGCAGATGCGCTCGAGCTGAACCTGTACTTCCTGGCAACCGATCCCTCCCTGCCCAGCGCAGAACTGGAAGCCAGCCACGTGTCGCTGGTCAAGGATATCCGCCAGCAGGTGTCCATCCCCATCGCCATCAAGCTCAGCCCGTTCTATAGTTCCTTGCCGCATTTCACCCGCCAACTGGTTGACGCCGGTGCAGACGGGCTGGTGCTGTTCAATCGTTTCTACCAGCCGGATTTCGACCTGGATGAGCTGGAAGTCGTACCCAACCTGGTGTTGAGCAATTCCAATGAGCTGCGCCTGCCGCTGCGCTGGATCGCCATCCTGTACGGGCGGGTGCAGGCAGACTTTGCCCTGACCAGCGGAGTGCACACCGCAGCCGATGTCATCAAAGCGATGATGGCGGGCGCCAGCGTCGCCATGGTGGCCTCAGAATTTCTGCAGCATGGTGTTGGTCGCGCCGGTGAGATTCTGGCGGACGTACACGCCTGGATGGAAGCGCACGAGTACGAATCCATCCGTCAAATGCAGGGCAGTATGAGCCAACGCGCGGTCGCTGAGCCGGCGGCTTTCGAACGCGCCAATTACATGCGCGCCTTAAGCTCCTATTGAGAGCATAATCCGAGCACTAGAATCAAACAGGGCTTGACCAAACAAACGGTCAAGCCCTGTTGGTTTATCAAAAAGGCCAGAGATAAGTCCGGGATTGTAGCGGGGATTTATGCTTCGGGGGCCTCAGCAAACTTCTTGTGACGATAAACAATCCGTCCACGGCTCAGATCGTAGGGGGACATTTCAACACGCACACGATCACCCAGAAGGATGCGAATATAGTACTTGCGCATTTTACCCGAAAGGTAAGCCAATACTTCATGACCGTTGTCCAGGCGGACTTTGAACTGTGTGCCAGGCAGCGCCTCGACCACCAGTCCTTCTACCTGAATTTTATCTTCATCTTTACCCATCTACACCTCCGGTAGCAATCCCAAACGCAGTGCTGCGTGCGGGACAAATCATTCACTCTCAGGGCTCTGGCGGCGCTTAATACGCCGGATAGATTTCTTCTTAGAGATGCGGCGCAGCTCGCTCTTGGAAACGAACCAGCGCTTGCGGCGAACAGTGCTTAAGATGCCGCTCTTCGCTACTTTCTTGCGAAAGCGCTTCATCAACTGGTCCTGCGACTCATTGGGGCGCAAGGTCACTGTAGTCACTCTGTCTCACCTCCTTTCGCTTCCATGCTCACAACAACGAGCAAACGAAATCACGGTCGTCCGGAAGCGGGCAACAAAAAAGCCCGGCGGTTTGTTCTTTATCGCTTGCCGAGCTTCCCGAATCAAACCTGGTCACTCGCCGATAATGCACCCAATACGCTACGCTCCTTCCGGTTCCAACACAGTTGTAAACGGATATAAGCGCGGGTTAAGAACACCGCGTAAATAATTATATCAGCACGCAATGCATTTGTCAATTAAAATAGAAAAAGCCTCTTGGCAATGACCTACTCTCCCAGGGGGTCGCCCCCCAAGTACCATCGGCGCTGACG
>JBGSTO010000729.1:0-13495 GCA_041736465.1 Anaerolineales bacterium
GATCGAGCCGCTGGGGCCGTGCCCGGCACTCAGCGCGGCGCTTTCCAGCAGCACCTCGATGCCATCCTGGCGCATGATTTCGAGCACCGCCTCGCCTACATCCTCGTCTTCACGCGCCAGGAGCTGCCTGCCGCGCTGCACGATGGTCACGCGGCTGCCAAAGCGGCGGAAGAGCTGCCCAAACTCCAGGCCAATGTAGCCGCCGCCAATGATCAGCAGGTGCTCGGGCACATGATCCAGCTCCATAATCGAGGTCGAGTCTAAGTAAGGCACGCCGCCATTAACGCCAGCTGCCTCCAGTCCGGGCAGTTCGGGCAAGGAGGGGCGCGCGCCGGTATTGATGATCACCGTACCGGCGGTGATCTGCCTGGAGCCGCCCGCATTCAAATGCACCTCGAGCGCATGGCCTGCCTGGGCGCCCGCCGCGGCAAATGCGGCTTCGCCGCGTATCAGCTCTACGCCCGCAGTCTCAATGCGCCGTTCAGAACCGCCCACAAAGCTGGCGACGATGTCGCGCTTGCGCTGCCGCACCCGTTCCATATCGATGCTGACCGGCCCGGTGTTTACTCCATAATTTGCGGCGCGGCGCGCCAGGTAGGCAATCCTGCCGCTGGCAATCATGGTTTTGGTGGGCGTGCAGCCTTCGTTCAAACAGGTGCCGCCCACGTGCTGCCTTTCCACCAGGGCAGTTTTCCGCCCAGCCTTCGCCAGCGCGGCCGCCAGCGGCGTTCCCGCCTGACCGGAGCCGATGACAACGAACTCAAAATGGCTCATCAGGAAACGCTGGCGGCTGGCGGGATGTTCTGATTGAGCCGGAACAGGTTGCTCGGGTCGTAGCGCTGCTTGATCTCCCTGAGCCTTTCCCAGGTTGCACCGGGGTAAGCGGCGCGCACCCGTTCCGCGCCTTCGTCGCCCAGGAAGTTCACGTACGCGCCCTTATCGCTCTGCTGCAGCGCCCTGGCGAAGGACGCCACCCAGGCTTCCTTCATAACCCGGTCTTCAGGGCCATCGTAAAACGCAGCCAGGCTTGCCATGATGCGCGATTTGCGGTGGGCGAAGGCAGTGGCCTCGACCGGCACGCGGCTCATCGCTCCGCCGAGCACGCGCAGCTGGGCGACGCGCATCATGGCATCGGACTCCTGCAGGTACTGGACGATCGTCTCCGCCGTCCCGCTGTCCACCCGATCGATGAACAAGGTTTGCGCCGCGGCGGTTGGATGGTACTCGCCCTCCTCGGGCATGAACATCTCGGGATAGCGCATAGGTCGCAGCATGTCAGCGAGCGGGGCTGCCAGCGCCCGAAACGGCGCCAGAGCGCGCTCTCCGGCTTCGACGCCGCCGGCGTAGACTATCATTCCAATGATGATCATCTGCCCGTACAGCTTCTCCGGGATGAACGGCATCGGTGGAGCAGGCATTACGTTGGCAATTGCCGACAGCTCCTCCGGCGCAGCCTCGGATGCAGCAATGAAGCCGGCGATGGTTTCGGGCGTTGCCGGTAGGAAGAGCATACCGCCCATCATGGCGCCCAGCTCGTGCAGCTGGAACTTGAAGCGGGTCGCCACGCCGAAATTGCCGCCCCCGCCGCGGATTGCCCAGAACAGGTCCGGATGTGTCTCGGCGTCCACATGCAGAATCTGCCCGTCAGCGGTCACGATTTCGGCTGCCAGCAGGCTGTCGATGGTCAGGCCGTGCTTGCGCACCAGGTAGCCGATGCCGCCGCCCAGCGTGATCCCGCCGATACCGACAGATCCGGTATCGCCGAAACCGGTCGCCAGGTTGTAAGCGTCGGCTGCGGAAGTGTATTCGCCGGCGGTCAGCCCTGTTTGCACCCAGGCAGTGCGGCTAACGGGGTCGATGTGCAGCGACTTCATATCGCGCAGGTCCAGCACGATGCCGCCCTCGGAGACGCTGTGCCCGGCGGCGCTGTGCCCGCCGCTGCGAACAGCCAGCTCGAGCCCGGTTTCGCGCGCCAGTGTGACGGCGTAGGCGACGTCCTTCTCGTTGGCGGGGCGGATGACCAGCGCCGGTCGCCGGTCGATCCCGCCGTAGAACAAGGTGCGTGACTCCTCGTAGCCGGCGTCGCCGGGCAAGATGACAAGGCCCTTGAGCGCACTGCGCAGCTCGGAGATCGAGAAGTCTTTGATGGCGGCGCCTTCGTTCGCACCGCCGCTGCGGATGTCCTTGGCGTTCGTGTTTTTAGATAGCATATTCATATCTCCTGTTTAACGGTAATTTGCCAGGTGATGAGCGGCTGCTGCAATATAGAACAAACGCTCTAAGTTGTCAAGGGGTAATTATGACCAAAATCGTATGATTTGTCTTGTGCGTTTCAATTCAGCGAGGTGGGCACGCATCCTGGTGCAGAAACTTTTGGCATTCCCAGGGCAGCAGCGAGCGAGTGATGCGGGTGTGAGCAAGCGCAGTCAAATCATCGATCTCTAATAGAAACACGCGCACAATGCCATCTGTGCTGCCCACAACCAGGCGGCGGCTGCCAGGGCGCGGGTCGAAAGCGACGCTGGTTACACCGCCCTGGCTGCCTGGCAAGGTGTGCAGCTCTTTGCCGGTGAGAGAGTCCCATACTTTGGCGGTATTATCGCCGCTTCCGCTGGCGAGCAGCGTGCTATCGTCGCTGAAAGCGATCGATTGAATTTCGGAGGTATGACCGGTCAACGTCAAAACTTCTTTTCCGGTGTTCGCCTCCCACACCTTCACAGTACCATCTCCGCTACCGGTAGCGAGCCACAGGCCGTTCGGGCTGAAAGCGACGTCCGGTATCCCTGCCTGGTGCCCCTCCAGGGTGGTAAGCGGCTGCCCGGTTGCGGCATCCCAGATGATTGCGACGCCGTCCGTACTGGAGGTCGCCAGATGCGCGCCGTCAGGGCTGAACGCCACCCCCAGCACGAGGCCCTGGTGACCGGTGAGCTTCAGCACCTCCCGGCCGGTCTCCGCATTCCACAACCTGGCGGTTTCATCAAAGCCCGCCGTGGCGATCCATTTCCCATCCGGGCTGTAAGCAACGTCGCGGATCGCAAGCTGGTGACCGGAAAGGGTAAACAGCAACTGTCCGGTGGGGATATCCCAGACCTTCGCTGACTGGTCGAAGCCGCCGCTGACCAACCGTCTGCCATCCGAGCGAAAAGCCACACCCATCACCAGAGCCGTGTGCCCGTCAAGTGTCATGATTTCTTCGCCGGTCGCCGCGTTCCATAGCTGCACGCTTCCACCGGCTCCCGCGGTCGCTACCTGGGTTCCGTCTGGGCTGTAATTGGCGCGCGTTCCCTGCCCAGCCAGGGTAAGCGCTTCTTCGCCGGGCGCAAGGCTCCAGATTTTTAGAGTTCCATCCAGGCTGCTGGTTGCAAGGCTTTCCCCTTCTGGGCTCACGGCTAGGCTCGTTACCCAGCCGCTATGACCAGCCAGCTTGAGCAGCTCCCGCCCGTTGTGCGCATCCCACACTTTCACGATACTGCCGGTGATGGCAGCCAGGCGCGTGCCATCCGGGCTAAAAGTTACGTTGGCTGCATCCTCGGGGATGGCAAGCACTTCAGGCTCGTGGATCGCGTCTGCCTGCCAGACCTTCAATCCTTCCTGATTTCCGGTTGCCACGAACTGCCCATCCGGGCTGTAAGCAACCCCGTATATTTCGGCATTGAAATCCGAGCGCTCGGCCACAAGCTCGCCAGTCTGGGTGTTCCAGATCTTCAGTGACTGGTCGTCACCGGCTGTAGCCAGCTGCTGCCCACCCGGGTGAAAGGCCAGGCATTCGATTGCCGCCTGGTGACCGGTGAGCACATGCCGGGTTGCGCCAGTCACCGCATCCCAGATGCGCACGACAGCATCCACCCCGCCGCTCGCCAGGAGCGTACCATCAGGGCTGAAGGCTACGGCCCAGACATCCCCGGTATGACCGGGCAGCTCCATCGCCAGATTGCCGGAAGCAGCCTCCCAGACTCGGACCAGGCTGCCGTCGCCAGTGACCAGCCGCTCTCCATCCGGGCTGAATGCGATGCGCTGCGTGCCAATGGCGTCGCCTGCTACAGTAATGCCCGGCAAGCGAAGAAGCTCTTTGCCAGTCTCTGCATCCCAAACAATGGTAGTCCCATCGCTTTCGATGGAGGCCAGGCGCGTTCCATCCGGGCTAAATGCGGCCGAGAGCACCCGATCTGCGTGACCGCTCAGTGTGTTGCGCACCTGGGAACCCAGGATCGAGCGATGCAGGGCTTCTTCGGCTTCCGGAAGCAGCGTGCCATCCACCGTGCGTGTGGTAGTGATGGCCTGGAGCGCCAGTAAGATGCTGCGCTCGGGGTCGATCTCCAGGTTGCTGACCGAAGCGGCGGCCAGCTCGCGCCCGTTTGCCAGCCGCCGTTCATTTTGAGCAGTCACTGCGCTGCGCCGGGCCAGCTCACCCTGGAACAATGCCACCCCGGCCATAATCAGCGCCAAAACGAACGCAATGGAAAGATAGATGGATCGCCGGCGCAGCGCAGTCGCGGCGCGGCGCTGTGTTTCGGCCAGGGCTTGTGCAAACTCCAGCTCATGCTGGCGCTGCGCCTCGCGCTCGGCTTCTTCCAGGGTGGTTTGTGCCGCCGAAGCCGAGAGAAACTCCGTTTCTTGCGCACTGAACTCAGTAGAGTGCCCGCTGGCCCAGGCCATGGCCTGGGCCAGGCGTGCGCCGCGGTACAGCTCTCCCGGGTCTCGGCCGCGCCGCTCCCACCCCATGGCAGCCAGGGTCAAGTGGCGGTGGAGCAGCAAGCCTTCACGATCGCCGTCCAGCCAACGCCGCAGAGTTGGCCACTCGCGAATCAAGGCTTCATGCGCCAGCTCCACTGTGCCAGGGTGGGTGACAACCAGGCGGGCATCTGCCAGCCTGTTCAATACCTCCTGGAGAATGGGCATTTCTTCTGGGGAACGAACGAACTCATCCATGCTCGCCTGCCGGCGAGTATCCAACCCGCTTTCCTCTTCGCCGATCTGTACCAGGCGCAAGAAGATGAGGCGTGCGATGGCGCGCTGCTCTTCATCCAGCTCGTCATGGTAGACGGTATCGGCAGTGTCGGCGATCGCCCCGCGCACGCCGCCGGCTGCCAGGTAACCCGAGATGGTCAGCCTGCGCCCGCTTCGTCGCTGCCAGGTTTCCAGCAAGGCATGGGATAGCAGGGGCAGGAACCCGGGCTCGGGCTTGCCGGCACTGTGGGCGCCGATATCCTGTAGAAGGATATCCACCAGGCCGGTTTCAAGTTCCCAGCCGCCCCGATTGGCAGGCTCCTCAATCGCCCGGCGCAGAGCTTCAGCGTCCATCGGGCCGATATATTCCTGCTGGCTTGCCAGTGCATCGCGCAGCAAAGGGTACGGCGCACAATGGGAATAGAAGTCGGCGCGCAGGGTGATGATCACCGTCACCTGCCCGCCCACCTCGCTGGCGGCAGTCATCAGGTTGTCAATAAAAGCCTGGCGCTCCGTCTCATCTCGGGCAAGGGTAAAAACTTCCTCAAACTGGTCGATCACCAGCAGCACAGGTGGGGCGTGCGCTTCTTGCGCAGCGCTGCGCCTGCCCAGGGGTCGCGCGGCAGCCAGGTGCAGGGCGCGCCGGTCGCGCCCCAGGTCATCCATCAGGTCGGCGATGGCGCTGACCGGGGCATCCTGCTGGTAAAGGTTGGCAGCCAGGGCCTGCAGCGGGCGGGAGGTTGGCGTCAGGCAGAGGATGTGCGCTCGTGAGAAGGGTTGGCTTTTGCGCAGCAGCGGAATGAGCCCGGCCCGAACCAGCGAAGATTTGCCGCTGCCGGATGCGCCCACGACCGCCAGGAAGCGCGGCGCAGGCGAAGCGGAATGCAGCGCCCGGATGCGTTCTGCCAGCCTCAATGCCAGTGCTTCCCGCCCAAAAAACAGGCCTGCGTCCGCCTCCTCGAAAAACCGCAGCCCTTTATAGGGCGCGGGGCCGGCAGCCGGGCTTTCTCGCCGGGATGCACCGGAGGCAAGTTCGAGCAAGCGCGCCGCAACTTCAGGTTCGTCTTCCAGATCGAGCGCCGGGATGAACCGGGCCGTGATGGTTGCCAGGTCAGGCTGTCTCTGGTCCAGCTCCAGGCGGCTGATCTGCGCATGGCTGTAACCAACGGCGATGGAGAGCTCCCGCTGGGTGAGTCCTGAACGCCTGCGCAGGTATTTTAGCAAATCCCCAAAGTTCGAAAACCGTTCCAAGGCGAATGAGAACTCACGAGCGGACATATGAACCCCTTCATAAATATGCACCATCAGAAAGAACACAGATTAATTCTCATTATATAGCATCCCAAATCTTATTGGTGAATTTTGGTGAATGTTGTCGATTTTGGTTCAAGCAACCATGCTACTGTGTAATCATCAACCAGGGCACATTTACCCACATTCATCCCTGGTCAAGGAGAAAATTATGTTGAAGGACCGTTTGTTCTACGTTATCGTGACCATGGCGCTTCTGGTAATGGCTGCTCTGGTGATCACCCAGAGCGCTGCTACGGCAAAAGTTGTCTCAGATGTCGCCGGCCAGGCTGCATCCACCTCTATTCAGGCTGGCACCGCGGCCTGCCCGTTCTCAGCGCAAGACGTGCAGAGTATGCGCTCGGAGCAGGTCAAAGACACGGGGCTCTGGCTGCCGCGCACCGATCGCGGCTTTACCGGTCTCGAGGGCGGAGTCCTCTCCCTGCTCAACTGCCTGCCAGAAAATAATCAATAACGGCTGAGGTGTGAAATGAAACAGATGGAAGATCTAGCACGATTGCGCGTAAATGAAGCTGTTAGAACCGGGATCAAATCCCAACAAGTTCACCGGGCTTTATCCGCAGACAGCGATGCTCGTACTAAGAACGTTGGCTTGAAGATCTCAAGGTCGAGCCATGCAAGCCAGGTGTGGAAGCTGATGGTGCTCGTGGTGGGTGCGATACTGCTGAAAATCATCGGGTTGTTCGCAGTTTGAGCCGCTCTCTCCAGCTCACTGGCTTTGGGGGAATACGGCATAACAATACAATCAATCACCCGCTGGCTGAGTTCGGCTTGCCAGCGGGTGTATGCCAAAGGGCATGCCGATTTTCATCCCGAAAGCGCGTGGCGCACAATCGTACAGCCGAAAGCGGGCGTTTGCTCGATGGGCGGCTCCTGCCCCGCCAGCAGCGCCTGCACTGCTTCCTGCAAGTAAGCACGTGCCGGCGTACGCTGGCGGAAGGTGACGTCGTCGAAAGCCCCCCGGTAGCGCAGCAACCCCTGCGCATCGATCACGTAGGCGTGCGGCGTGGTTACCGCCGCGTAGCGGTCGGCGAGCACGTGGTTGTGGTCCACCAGCACGGGCGCCAGGCCGCGTGCTGAAGCAGTTGCGCGCAGCAGCTCAAGCGGCTCGTTGGCGTTGGAAGCGACGCTCAGCACAACTACATTTTCACCCCACCCGGTCTGCAGGCGCTGCATTTCTCGGTCGGTGCGCCCGGCATGGGGGCATTCCGCCGACCAGAAATTCAGCACCAGGATGCGACCCTGGTAGTCGGCTAACCGGTGCAGCTTGCCATCCAGGTCCGGCAGGCTGAAGTCGGGGGCGGGCTGCCCGGTAAGCGGCTGCTGGCGGTCTTCTAGGGTATCCATTGGGGCGCGTAGCCTCCTTTGATGACCTCAAGCGGCTGGCTGCCGTCGGCGTTCACCAGCCACAATTCGGGCAAGTCGGTCAGCAGGTCTTTGTTAAAACGGGAATACGCCAGCAGAGCGCCGTCTGGGCTCCAGGCAAAGCCGTAGTGGTTATAGGGCGGGTCGTTCGTCACCTGGCGCGCCTCTCCGCCGTCCACGTTCATGAACCACAGCTGCCTGCCGTACGACCAGCGTTCGGTATCCAGGAACTTGCGCCCGAAGGCAATGCGGCTGCCATCCGGCGAGAAAACCGGGGAGGCGTCCTCGACGTCGCTGGTCTGGGTCAGGTCGGTGAAGCTGCCATCCAGCCGGAAGCGCATCAGGTGGCTGGAAGAGACCGTCACTACGTCGGTCAACGCCGGTGAGCTGCTGAGCGGGTCGAGCAGCACTTCAGGAAAGACATAATACTCGCCCTGCGCATCCCAGCCACCGGGCATGCCGGTCTGCCCTGGAAAGCGCGTGATCTGCCCGAAGCGCGGATCCTGCACCACAAAGCTGGACAGGGTGAAATTGTAATAGGTGAGCAATCCGGTTGGCGACCAGTGCGGCGACTGCGTCTGGTGAGCCGGCTCGCCCGCGGGAAACGGCTCGCCCGGCTGATCGTTTTCCAACGGCAGCAGCCATACCTGGGTGACGGCGCTCTCGCTCAGGGCAGTGTGCTCGTAGGCCAAAAAATCACCCGGCGGCGAGATGCTGCCTGCCCGGCAGATCGCCTGGTCGCAGCCCAGCAGCACCTGGTCTCCACCCCCCAGGATGTTGAAACGGTGCAGCAGCGTGCTGCCATCGCCGGGCGCGGTGGTGTAGTAAATGTCTATGCCGGTTGCGCTGACGTCGAAATCGAGCACGTTCTCGCTCTCTGGCACCAGCGTTTGAATTTCGCCGGTGATCAGGTTGAGGCTGTATAAGCCGGCTGGCCCGGAGGTGGGGTAGAGATACGCCAGGCGCGGCGCGGCCACGTCGAAACTCCAGGAATAAGCCTCGGGCATGGGCAGCGCCAGCAGACCGGATGCCCGCCCGCCCGCCTCCAGGCTCACCCGCACGGCGCCGCCGCTGGGCCACGGCTGCGAGGGTGTGAAAGTCAGCGTGCGCCCCTCCCAGGTAATCTGTCCCTCCACCGCAGGCTCCAGCGACAGGCGCTCTTCTACAGATGCGATCTGCATACCGCGGGAGAAGGTCAGGCGCAGGGGTACGCCTGCGGGCACATCACCGGCGCCCTCCTGCGGCTGCATCTGCACCAGGCGAGGTGTGCTCCAACGGAAAACCAGAACGCCTGCCAGGGCGAGCAAGGCGACAGCTACCAGAATAAGCAAGATGACCCGGCGGTTTCTCATTCAGGGTATTATAATCCCCTGGAAGCCAACCCCGCCGCGGCTGCCGGGTGCGGGATTGGCGCGGCAATGTCAGAACCGGCTGCAGGCTGCGTTAAGTAATTCAGGTGCAGCGCGGCAGTGCAGGCGGCAGGTGCACCAACATTAACCGATTGCGGATAAGATGATGAGCTGGATCAAACGCTGGCAGTTCTGGCTGGGATTGGTGATCAGCCTGGCCTTCCTATACCTGGCCCTGCGCGGCCTGCACCTGCAAGACCTGGGAGCAGCCCTGCAGCAGGCCAACTACTGGTGGCTGATTCCGGGGATCGCCGTGTACTTCCTGGGAGTTTGGGCGCGCGCCTGGCGCTGGCATTACCTGCTGCGCCCGGTGAAGGCCATTTCCACCCGCGAGATGTTCCCCGTGGTCGCCATCGGCTACATGGGCAACAACATCTACCCGGCGCGCGCCGGCGAAGTGCTGCGGGCAGTGATCCTCAAACGCCGCGAGGGGGTGCCTATCTCGGCCTCGCTGGCGACAATCATTGTCGAGCGCGTTTATGACGGCGTGGTGATGCTGGCTTTCGTCTTCCTGAACCTGCCCGAGCTAGCCCGCCTGACGCAGGATTCGGGCTTCGTGGGCGATATCCAGAGCCTGGCGCTATGGGGCACGGCGGCGTTCGTCGGCGCGCTGGCGGTTTTCCTGCTGGCGGCGGCTTTCCCCGTGCAGGCCAACCGCCTGGCCCATCTGCTGGTGGTGCGCCTGCTGCCAGAGCGCTTTCAGGCTAAAGTCCAGGGGCTGGTGGAGAAATTCCTGGGCGGGCTGGAGTCGCTGCGCTCGCCGCGCGACGCACTGATGGTTTTCGTCACCTCGATCGTCATCTGGCTGCTGGAGACCGGCAAATACTGGTTCGTCATGCACGCCTTCCCCTTCGAAGTGAGCTTCTTTGCCTTGATGCTGATGAACGGCATCGTCAACCTGGCGACCACCATTCCCTCGGCGCCGGGCTACATCGGCACCTTCGACGCGCCGGGCATCGCCGTGCTGGTAGCATTCAACGTGTCGCAGGCGCTGGCAGCAGCTTACACCCTGGTGCTGCACGTCGCCTTGTGGGTGCCGATCACTGCCCTGGGCGCGTACTACCTGGCGCGCGAAGGTGTGCGCTGGAACGAGGGGCTGGCAAAGGAAATGCAGGTCGAAAACCAGGCAATCCTGCCGGGCGAAACCAAATAAACCCAACCACCCACCACCGGGAAAATTCATGATGCAAGAAAATCGCAAAAACATTGCCATCCTGGGGGCCGGCATCGGCGGCATGGCTGCCGCCTACGACCTGGCGCGCTCCGGGCATCAAGTGACCATCTACGAAGCCAACGATTACGTGGGAGGCCTGGCCTCCGGTTTCAAAGAACCGGGCTGGGATTGGTCGGTGGAGAAGTTCTACCACCACTGGTTCCAGTCCGACCGCCACATGCTGGGCTTGATCGAAGAGCTCGGCTGGAGCGATAAAGTGCTCTTTCCGCGACCGTACACGGTGATGTATGACAACGGCCGCTTTTACCCCTTCGACTCGATCCCGGCGGCGCTGGCTTTTCCGGGCCTGGGTTTTGGCATCAACAAGCTGCGCTTTGGGCTGGTGGGGCTGTACCTGCGCCTGAGCAACAACTGGCAGGCGCTCGAAAAGACTACCGTGGATGCCTGGATGCGCCGCTGGGCCGGCGACAAGGTGTATGAATTGATGTGGCAGCCGCTGATGATCGGAAAATTCGGCGAGCGCTACGCCAGCCAGGTGAATATGGCCTGGATGTGGGCGCGGCTCAAGGCGCGCAGCACTCGCCTGGGAACCTACGAAGGCGGCTTCCAGGCTTTTGCCGACCAGTTCGCCGCGCAGCTGCGCCGGATGGGCGTGACCATCCACCTGAACCACGCCGTGCGGCGCGTCGAGCCGCATGCCTCCGGGCTGCTCACGCTGGATACCGCCAAAGGCCCGGTGCAGTACCAGCAGGTGCTCAGCACCACCTCGCCTGCCTTGCTGGCGCGCATGGCGCCGGCCCTGCCGCCGGACTATTTGAGCGGTTTATTGAGCTTGAAGAGCATGGGGGCGGTGGTGATGGTGCTGGCGCTCGAGCAGCGGCTATCGACGCAGGGCTACTACTGGTTCAACCTGCCCAAGTCCGCCGGCTTCCCGTTCCTGGCGCTGGTCGAGCACACCAATTTCATCTCCCCGGACCACTTCGGCGGCAGCCACATCGTCTACGCCGGCGATTACCTGGAGCCGGATCACGAGTACTTTTCTCTGTCACAGGAGCAGCTTCTGCAGCGCTTCCTACCTGCCCTGGGGCGCATCAACCCGGATTTTTCCCCGCAGTGGGTGCAGAAGACCTGGCTGTTCCGCACCGCTTACGCCCAGCCGGTGCCGCTGGTTAACCATTCCAAAAATATCCCTGCCATCCAGACGCCGGTGCCGGGTCTATATTTCGCCAGCATGAGCCAGGTGTACCCCTGGGATCGCGGCACCAACTTCGCCGTGGAGATCGGGCGAAAAGCAGCCCAGCTGATGATGGGCTAGCCGCGCCGCCCAGGGAAATCCCTCCGCAGATGGGCGCACGCGTGCGGGCGCAGATTTATCTTACGTTCTATCTGCGTCAATCTGCGAAATCTGCGGATAGATTTCCGCGCCACCTGGGAAAACCCTCCGCAGATGGGCGCACGAGTGCAAGCGCAGATTTATCTCAAATCAATCTGCGTAATCTGTGAAATCTGTGGATTATGTTCTATCTGCGTCCGTACACGTGCGGTAATCTACAGATTGTCTTTTCGCACACAAACGAACCACACGTGGCAGGTTTTGTGCATGCGTCCCGGCTCGAAACCAGCCACCAGCGTGCGCTCTACGCGCAGCCCGTTTTCCTCAAAAGTTTGCCACCACTCCGGTACGGTCTTGAAACCGAAAGGCATGTTCATCTCCGGCACGCCCTGGGCGATGGCGTTGGCGTAGTAATCGATCAGCGCCAGCACCTGAAACTGCTGCGCCTGCGGCAGATCGAGAAATGCACTCAGCAGCGGCTGGACGGCGGCAGTTTCCGCCAGTCCGGGCAGATCCGCAGGCAGACCGTAGCTGTCCTCCTTCACCACCAGCACGCGGGCTGCTCTTGAAAGCCGCTGGATCACGGTGGGCAGATCTTCTGGATCGATGTGGTGCAGCACAGCCTGCACCAGGGCAGTATCGAAGCTGTCTTCCGGGTAGGTGATATCGGTGGGGG
Organism: Anaerolineales bacterium; assembly: GCA_041736465.1. Lineage (GTDB taxonomy): Bacteria > Chloroflexota > Anaerolineae > Anaerolineales > UBA4823 > JAJUJL01. Next base: position 12,216 of record JBGSTO010000729.1, read on the forward strand.
ACGTCATTTGCGTGAAGGGCAGGTGCCGGGCTTCGGCGTAGCGATACTCCATCACATCCGTTGTGGAGACTGCATACCCCCCGCGCGCCAGCCGGGCAGAGAGATACCCGCTGCCGCAGCCGTAATCCAGCACCCGCTCGCCGTGGATCAGCGCCCTGAGCTGGGCGTAATCGGTCTCGGGTTTCAGTACGGTTTTGTAATAGTGGTAAATCCGGTTGAACCAGAATTCAGCCTCGCCCTTTTTGAAGGTATCCTGCAGCAGGTGCTGCGTGGTTGCGGACAATTTATCCGAGCGGATGGCATGCTTCTGCTCCTGCTCCAGCCGGTCGAAAGTGCGATCCACCATCTCCCCGGCGGGGTATTCCTGCGGCAAGAAGTACTCCTGGTAGCCGGCTTTGACGGTTGCGCGGACGAGCGCAGTCACTGCCGGGCTGCGCAGCGCCTGGCAGACTGCCTGCAGAGTTTGGTTATGGCTCATGACTGCTCCTGAATTGGGGATGCTCAGCGCGGCGGCTGCTGGCGATTGCGGTGCTCTACCAGCATACAGGCGTTCATCACCACCAGCAAGCCTGCCTGGCGGGCTTTTTCGGCGGCCTCCAGGTGCAGGATGCCGAGCTGCATCCACACCGCTTTAGCGCCGATTTGAATGGCCTCATCGACGAAGGGCGGCACCGCCTCGCTGAGGCGGAAGATCAGCACCAGGTCCACCGCTACGGGCACGTCCAGCAGACTGGCGTAAGCGGTCTCGCCCAGCGCCTCGGAGAGATTGGGGTTGACGGGGATGATGCGGTAGCCATGATTCTGCAGGTATGCCGGCACGTAGTAGCCGGCTTTATCGTGCCGCGAAGAAAGCCCGACCACGGCGATAGTGCGGCACTCGCTGAGAATGCGCTGGATGGTTTGCGGGTCTTTGTGATGGTAGCGGATCTTCACCCCAGGATTCTACCATGCTGGGAATTGGGTTTGGGGTGTTTGCCAGCGGCAATGCCTATCTCACGGGTTGGGATGTTGTTGAAAATTCATGGTATAGATCAGCCAGATACCCGACCGGCGGGACGGTTTCCTCGATTGGTGTTGCCTACTCGGCCGATGCCATTACGCTGCGCATTAACGGGCAGGAGACTCCCGTGAAATTTACCGGTGATTTCTCCGGCGCATTTTGGCCGATCAATGACCTCTGGCTGACAGCCCAGGGTAACGGCACCCATATGCGTTTCGATAATGTCTGCTCAGAACTCCTTGCTGCAGATCCTCTCCCGGCAGTGCCCCAGAACCTCAGA
>JBGSTO010000363.1:0-12982 GCA_041736465.1 Anaerolineales bacterium
TGGCAATCGACGCTCTGCACATGATGACCTTCGTGGATACTGGCGGTGAAGATCAAATCGAGTGGAACCGCCGGGCGATCGAGTACATGCAGGCCTCCTCCCAGCCAGATGCTAAGAAGTGGGAAGGCTCGCTGCACAACAATATGGGGTATGCGCTGCACACCCTCGGACGCTACGAGCAGGCGCTGCAGGAATTTGAGCTGGCGCTTGCTGCGCGCCAGCGCGCGGGGAACCCGGGACCAATCCGGATTGCCTACTGGATGATCGCCTGGACGCTGCGTGCGATGGGTCGCCTGAACGAAGCCCTGGAGATCCAGTTGCGGCTGGAGAAAGAATGCGATGAAGCTGGGGAGCCCGACCCGTACGTCTTAGAGGAGCTCGAACAACTATATCGAGAGCTCAAAGAAAATGAGAAAGCCGAGCTGTATGCCGCCCGTCGGAAGGCAGCAAGTGAAGCTTAGCAGGCGCCATGAAAGAATGGAGTATTCCCATGGAAGAAAATATGCTGGCGAGAATCTTCGAGCACAACAACTGGGCAAATCAGCAGATCATCCAGGTCTGCTATGCCCTCGATGACGAGCAGCTGGATGCCGAACCCCAATCTGCAACGATGGGAAGCATTCGCGAGACCCTGTCGCACCTGGTGCGCTCGCAGCGGGGCTACCTGGCGCTGCTGACTCTGCCGGTCGCTGAACGACCTGCCGCCCCGGTGGCGTTTGGCGAGCTGCAGGAGTCTGCGCGCATCAGCGGGGAAGGGCTGTTGGCGCTGGCAAAGGGTGATACGAGCAAGCCGCTCGCTGCTCAGCTCCAGACGAGAGATGGATACTATGTAAAGCCCTGGGTGGTCATGCTGCAGGCTATCAACCACGCCACCGAGCACCGCGAGCAGATCAAGAGTATGCTCAGCGCTCTGGGCGTGACCCCGCCGGAGATCGATGGCTGGTCTTATGGGGAGGTCGCTCAGGCGCTCGTACCCGTATCGACGTGATCGAGGTGGATTACTTCCTGGATGAGACCACCATCTAATCCATCGTTGGATGGCGCGCAGGTACCCCCTTGAATGAAGTAGCAGACAACTGGCTGGCTGGCGACGCCTATGAAAGCTTCATGGGCAGGTGGAGCCGGCAGGTCGCCAAAGAGTTCATCGATTGGCTCACCCCACCCGCCTCCTGGAGCTGGCTGGAGGTTGGCTGCGGCACCGGCGCGCTGACGCAGGCTATCATTCAAAACGCGCATCCCGCCTCTGTGGTTGCCTGCGACCCCTCCCCGCAGTTCGTGTCTTATGCCCGCCGCTCGCTTGCCCATCCGGCAGCTACATTCCTGGCGGCTGGCGCCGGCGAGTTGCCGCGCCAGAAGGGCGGGTTCGATGCCGTGGTGTCCGGGCTGGTGTTGAACTTCATCACAGCTCCGGCGGAAGCAGTTCGGGCGATGCGCAGCAGGCTGCGCCCAGGGGGGATGCTGGCGGCTTACGTCTGGGATTACGAAGACGGCATGCAGTTCCTGCGCATCTTCTGGGAGGCGGCGGTGGAATTGGACCCGCGTGCGGCTGAACCGGATGAGCGGCAGCGCTTTCCGCTGTGCCGCCCGGAGGCATTGGTGGCCCTGCTGGAAGGCGCAGGCTTTCATCAAGTCGATTCACTGGCCCTGGAAATTCCCACGCCGTTCCCTGATTTCGACAGCTACTGGACTCCCTTTCTTGGTGGCACCGGCCCAGCCCCATCCTACGTAAGCTCTCTCCAGCCGGATGCCCGGGAGCGGTTGATGGGCAGCCTCCAACACAGGCTCGCCCCAGCGGGCGGCGCCTTTCAACTCGCGGCGCGTACCTGGGCGGTGCGCGGCTTTTTGGAGGCTGATGGGGCGAGATCTGCCGCCTAATCATATCGAAGGCTTTGACAAAAAGTGGTAAACTCGCTGACGTGGCTGCACAAACCATTCCTCTCCAAACTGCTCGCAACTTAATGCTCGCCGCCCAGGGGCTGGCTTTCCCGCCGGAGCAGGCGTCCCAGAAGGAAGATGTGCTGGCGGCGGTGCGCCAGATGGGCGCCTTGCAGATCGATACGATCAATGTGGTGGCGCGCAGCCCGTACCTGGTGCTGTGGAGCCGCCTGGGCGATTACCGGCTCGAATGGTTGGACGAGCTGCTGGCTGAAGGGGCGCTGTTCGAGTACTGGTCGCACGCCATGTGTTTCCTGCCCATCGAAGACTACCCGCTCTACCGCCGGCGCATGCTGGAGCCGGCAGCCGGGAAGAATGGCTACGCTGAATGGACGCGTGAGCACCCCGAAGCGTTGGAACGCGTGCGCGCCCGGTTAAGCGAAGGGGCAGTGCGTTCGGCGGATTTCGAAAGCAAAGACAAACCCACCGGCGGCTGGTGGAACTGGAAGGATGAGAAGAACGCCCTGGAAGCGCTGCTGCTCAGCGGGGAGGTGATGGTTGCCCGCCGGCAGAGCTTCCAGAGCGTCTACGATCTGCGCCAGCGGGTGCTGCCGGATTGGCAGGATGTGGGTGCCCACGGGCAGCCGCGCACGCCGCCGGTAGAGGAGGTGCGCCGGGCGCTGACCCTCAAGGCGGTGCGAGCGCTGGGTGTCGCCCTGGCTTCGTGGGTGCCGGACTACTTCCGGCTGCCGAAGACGGGCAATGCCGCGCGCCTGGAGACCCTGGCAGGGGAGGGCCTGCTCCATCGCCTGTCAGTTGAAGGCTTCGCCGAACCGGCTTACGTTCATCCCGACCGGCTGGGTTTGCTCGAAGACGCCTTTGCGGGCCGCCTGGAACCGGAGCTGACCAGGCTGCTCTCGCCGTTTGATCCCCTGGTCTGGGACCGCCGTCGTGCCAGTGAGTTGTTCGGCTTCGATTATCTGATCGAGTGCTACACGCCCGCCCCCAAACGCCGCTACGGCTATTTCAGCCTGCCCATTTTGCACCGCGGCGCACTGGTTGGGCGGCTGGACGCCAAGGCGCACCGCAAGGACGGCTTATTCGAAGTGAAAGCGATCCATCTGGAGCCTGGTGTGTTAATCGATGCCGCTCTTGTCTCGGGTATAGCCGGCGCCTTGCGCCGCCTGGCGGCATGGCACGGCGCGCCAGATGTGGTGGTGCGGCTGTCCGACCCGCCCGATCTGTCCGCCCACCTGGCGAGGGAGCTGAGCTAGCCTGCTTTGATCTGCAGCCAGATGCATAGCGATCAGGAGGAAAGACATGAATACCCGCATGAAATTGTCGATCGTTCCGCTGGTGTTGATCCTGGCGCTGTTGGCGCCATCCATCGCTCCTGCCGCGCTGGGCGCTGCGAACAGCGCGCCGGTGATCGCGAAATTCTCGCACGGTGGGTTGCGCCTTGATATTTCTAATAACGCGCCCTACTGGAGTTTAATCCTGAATCTGACCATAACCTACTGCGACGGCAGCAGCGACACGGGACGCCAGATCGGGGTGTTTCGCTATTACCTGAGCGAAACCTTCACCTACACTCCGGACAAGCCGATGAGATCGGTGGTGATCAATGCCGTTAACCCCGCCCCTGGTGAATCCGGCAAAATCGTGGTGGTCAGCCTGAAACGAAGCTGCACGCCCTCCAGTTCCGCCGCGCCGCTGTACTGTAAGAATGTAGATATTGCCACTGTGATCCACCGCAGCACCGATGAGCCGATTTCCTTCACCGGGCCGGCTCTCATCCACAGCGCCGGGCTGCGCATCCCCGGTGTGGATGGGCTGGTGTTGACCCGGCAGCTTCACCGCACCACTGGCTACAGCTGGCAGAACACGGTGAAGTATGACTACAAGAGCCGCACCTGGAGCGGCGTGATCCCGACCATCTATATCCCTGTTGGCACGTATCGCAATGTGGAGCTGGTGGTGCAAGATGGCTTCGGCAAACAGGCCAAGTGCCGCATTGGAAATTTGACCGTAGAGCCCTAGAACGAAGGAAACGGAAAAACTAGCATGGACGAAGAATATCAAATTATGTACGTCGATCAGCCAGCCTGGGAGATCATCGGCGGCGGCATCAGCGAATTCAATACCCAGCAGGCAGGGGATGATAACGGGAAGAACCTGTGCTTTGTGCTGCGTGCACCCGACCAGCAAATTGTGGGCGGTGTGATCGGCGCGACCTACTGGAATTGGTTTTATGTAAACCTGATGTGGATCAAAGAGGAGCTGCGCGGGCGCGGCTACGGGCAGCGCCTTTTGGAGCTTGCCGAGCAGGAGGCGCGCCAGCGCGGCGCAAAACACGCCTACCTGGACACCTTCAGCTTCCAGGCGCCGGACTTCTATAAAAAAAGCGGCTACCAGGTTTTTGGCGAGCTGCACGATTTCCCAGCCGGGCACCTGCGCTACTTTCTTGTTAAAGATCTTTAGGAAAGGGAATCAACTGTGGAATGGTTAGCCGACCCCCAGACCTGGATTGCGTTTGTGACCCTGGTCGCGCTCGAGCTTGTATTGGGCGTGGACAACGTCATCTTTATCTCCATCCTGGCAGGCAAGCTGCCTTCCAGCCAGCAGAAGCGTGCCCGCCAGACCGGCATCGCGCTGGCAGTGATCTCGCGCATCCTGCTGCTTTTCTCGCTCTCCTGGATTATCGGCCTGACCGCGCCGCTGTTCAGGGTGCTCAAATTCGAGGTGTCGGGCAGGGATGTTGTCCTGTTCCTGGGAGGTTTGTTCCTGCTGGCTAAAGCCACCAGCGAGATCCACCAGAAGCTGGAGGGCGTTGAGGGACACGCCTCGGCGCGTGTCACGGCGACCTTTGCCAGCGTGATGGTGCAGGTGCTGCTGCTGGATGTGGTTTTTTCACTGGATTCGGTCATCACCGCCGTGGGCATGGTGGACCAGTTGGCGATTATGATCGCCGCCGTGCTGGTGGCGGCAGGGAGCATGATTGCGCTGGCTGGAATCATCGGTGATTTCGTGGAGCGCCATCCCACGATCAAGATGCTGGCGCTGTCTTTTCTGCTGCTCATCGGCTTCACCCTGGTCGTCGAGAGCCTGCACCAGCATATCCCTAAGGGGTACATCTATTTCGCCATGGGCTTTTCGATATTTGTGGAGATGCTCAACCTGCGGCTGAGGAAAGAGCGGGCGCCGGTTGAGCTTCACAAGTCGTACGTCGGTGAAGCCGCCGAAACATAAATCCGGCAAAACTGCCGGGAGCAGTGCTGCACGCGCTGCTCCCGGTTCGCGAAAATATGAGATCGCTGCCCGGCGTCAGCGTTCGAAGTTATGGCACTCTCCGCAAGCGATCTTTTTGTCCTTGACGTGCTTGTCGTGCAGCTTGTAGAAATCCATGGCTTTCTTCTGGCTGTGGCACGACTGGCAGAGCGATTGACCGTTACGGGTGGTCTTGGGGTCGTACCCCAGGGCGGAGAAGTTCACCCGATCGGTGGCTTTGTGGCAGGCGTCACATTTCAATGCCCCACCTGCGGGCGGCATTTCGTGGAAAATTCCCATGTAACGCTGGGTGTTCACGAAGGTGTAGCCCTGGGAAAGGTCGAAGCCGGTTTCCTGCGCACCGACCCGGATAGCCTGGTCTATGTTGCCGGTCTGGAACAGGATGCCGGCTTTTACCGGCAGGATTGCCAGCGTCTGCGGATGCTGCGGCTGGATGGCCTGGTGCAGCTTGAAAGGGTACAGCTTGCCGTCATTAATGCTGCCCAGCGGCCATGCCAGGGTTTCCCCATCGGATGCCGGATCGCGGAAATTGTAGAAGCCGCTCTCCCCGTTCCAAAATGCATACACCGGGATCACGTTGGACTGGCGGGTGATCACTGGCTCATACAGGCCCCTGGGGTTGACCTCTGCGGAGCGGAAGTCACGCAGCATGTCAGTGGACACTGCCCGGGCAAAGGTCGGGATGTGGCAGCTCTGGCAGGCCACTTTGCCGAGGTGACGCTTCTCACGCTCGTTATGTTCACTGTTCACGTTGTGGCAGTCGGTGCAGAGGCGCATGGCGACGCCTTCATCGATACGCAGATCGACCCCCCGACCGGCGATGCGGTGGTCATCTGTGAGGTGGCAATCCACGCAGCTCATGCCGCTGCCCATATGCACGTCCTGGTTGGGTGTGGGATTGGCCAAAACGTCCGATATGTCGCCGCGTTTATTGTTGCAGCCGCCGCCAGCGTAGGCGTGGCATGCCAGGCAGGAGAAACGGGTTGGCTCTTCCTGGATGGTGATCGTGGCTGGCATTGCAGCCCGGTCCGGCGTGAAGCGCCAGGCGCCGTTCACGTTGACCAGGGTGCGGCGATACTCGTTGGCGTGGCAAATCAGGCAGTCGGCATTGTGAGGATTAGCTGTGGTGGGCCGCTCACCCAGGCCGGCGTGGCAGGTGGCGCAGCCGCCATCGAGCTGCGTGCCAAACACGGTGTTCAGCTTGCCGGGGCCAAAGTTGATATCCGGGTAGCCGCAAAAGTCGTTCATTACTCCGAACTTACCCTGCCACTGGTAATGATTCGAATCGACGAACGAATGCACCTGCCCGGCATGGCAGCCTTCGCAGGTGGCGGCCCCGTTGTAGTCCAGCAGCTCCCCGGCGTGCTGGATGAAGGGGGTAGACTCTAGAAGCAGCACCGCGGGGGAATTATTACCGAATACACCGGTCAGGTTCAGGGCAATCTCGACCCCGGTTTGAGATGCGTGGTTCGGGGGATAGGCCGATTGTGCATTGGTTGAGTAGCTCAACACTGCCAGGCTCAAACAAAGCAGGCCAAGAACTACGAGACCGAAGCTATAACGGTGGGGAATCATCATCTGATCTCCTTGCACCCTGGTTATAGGACTAATTCGGTCAAAATGGAAATTAATTATAAATTAAAAATAAGCCGGATACATTAATGGGAGCTAAATACCAGATAAGAATTATCCGAAATTTCCATAACAAGATGCCCGGCCTATCTTTATGTGCATTTGTGCACAATATTTCGTATAATGATCTTGGAGCATCCAGCGGAGAGGCGAAGGAGGTCGGGGCTTATGGAAAACAAAGGCAGTCTCACCAAAATCCTGGCAACCGCCGGGACGGTGCTGGTGTGGATTCCCATACTGTCGCCCGTCATTTTCTCGGCAGCATTTGTCATCCGCACCCGTTTCTTTCGATTTGACTATCTGATGCCCGCCGAGCTTTTCCCGCTTGCCCTGGTGGGTGGGATTTTGCTGCTGTGGGCGGCGCTGCGGGCGCACTCGCACCGCAGGCTTTTTGCCTGGGGGTTGGGTATCGCCGTCGCCCTGCTGTTTGGCGGGCAGGCGCTCGCCGTCGTCACAGGACTGGCTTCGGGTGCGATCGAGCCTGCCGGTGTGTGGTGGGCGCTGGTCCTGGCGACGCTGGCAGGGTATGCGCTGGCGCTGGTCGTCATCGGCGCAGGCGGATTTTCCTTGCTGCGCGAGCTGTTCAAGGTTTCCCGGTCGGCAGTGTAGAATAACTGCCTAGCATCTACGGAACGTAGTCATGCACAGATGGCTTTTACTCCTCCTGTTAATTGTGCAGCTCTTGTCCGGCATCCCGCGCGTGCAGGCCCAGGGCGATCCGGTCAGCATTGTCATTCTGCTGGTCAACGGTGTGCGGGCTGCGAACGGGCTGCCTGTGTATGAGGTGGATGCTGCCCTGATGAGCGCTGCCCAGGCGCAAGCCAGCTGGAGCGCGGCGAACAACCACATCGGTCACGATGGGCCTGGCGGCAGCTACCCAAACGACCGGGCGCTGGCGGCGGGCTATGGCGGCGGAGCGGCCGCGTATGCGGTTGAAAACGCCGCCCACGGCACAGCCAGCATGAACACCCCCGATTGGGTGGTTACCATGTGGCAGAGTGATTCGGTACATTTGAGTGCGATCATCTCGCCAAAATACGAGCATATCGGCGTTGGCTATGCAGAAGCGGGCGGCAATTCGTGGTATGTGATGATGGCCGGCTGGGTCGACGATGATGGCTACCAGCCCGGCGCCCCGCCGCAGCTGCCCCCCGGAGGCGCCGCGCCCTCCGTACCGTTTATCTTGAGCCAGCCCGATGAGAGCGGCGCCATCTATCACGTAGTGCAGCCGGGCCAGACTGCCTGGACGATCGCTGCCCAATACGGCATCGATCTGGCGGAGCTGCTGGCCCTCAACAACCTGACCGAAGATTCAATTTTACATCCGGGGGACGTGCTCCTGATTCGCCCACCCGTGCCCACCCTCACGCCGCTGCCCGTTGCCACCACAGGCGCCTCTTCACCCGCACCGGCGACAGCCATATCGCCAACCGGTTCTGCGGGCGAGGTTGCTTCCGAAACGCCCACTGCCGCCGTTCCGGCTCTCGGTACAATCCCGGCGACCACGGATTCCGTCGCGCCGGATTCAGCCGCAGACAAGGCCAGGGATGTCCCATCGCAATCATGGATGCTCCCCGCCTCTCTGTTCGTAGCTGCGGGAATATTCGTGCTGATTGCCAGTGCCTTCGTTTCCACTCGTCGAGTACGGGATTAGACAGCGGCTTGTATTTTAACTTACTGCCACAGCCGGTAGAAGCGGAAGAGTTAGTTCTCGATAGGCAGCACTTCTACCCGGCTGAATCCAGCCTGCTCGGTGTAGCATCGGACGGTATCCGTGCGCATAACCGTGCCGGTGCCGGCGGAGGGCTGCTCGGACATGCCGACCGCCAGGCAGTGCAGCACGCTCCAGCGTACAGCATCCATTCGACCTCGTTGCTCTGCGGGGTGACGGTCTGGGATGCGCGCCAGAAGGGCATTTTGCCGCTGCCCTGGCGCTAGGGCAGCAGCCGCTCAGTCGGGGATTCCCGGAGTCCGCTTGGTCTTTATGCGGTCCCCTTCACATACAGCGCCAGGATCGGTATGGCTGCGGCTATCTTAGCTGTCTGCCCTGGTGAGCCATCCCACTGAAACCCCAAAAATCGTCCCAGCTCTTTGGCGGTTCGCGGATGATCGCGTCCATAGCGCTCCAACTCTGCGGCTGCTTCCTGCTGCGAAAGCCGTTCTGCTCGCACCGCCAGCTTGCGCCGCCCTGATTGGATGGTGGTGTCCGTGTGGTGAAGCAGGTTCTGATACCACTGGGCGCCTTCGCCCCAACCGGAGGCGATGATGAATGTGTCGCTTGCCCGGTCGTGGCGCACCACTTCGACTACCGCCTGACGCGGCTGCCCGCTTTTGCGACCGGTGTGGTTGAGCAAGATGAAGCGGCTGCCCAACAGCCAGCCCAAATTCCAACGGTAGAGATAAATGGGCGCCCGCAGCAGCCATCGCAGCAGGCCGGTGGGGAGTTGGCGCAGTTGGCCGGTCATGGGTCAATTTTCTCCGACTTTTGGTGTTCCACGAGGGATGATTCCTGCATAAACATGCTATTATATTGTACAACAAGATGCTCACATTCATTATTCTGGGTGGTTTGTGGCTCATCTCCGTTGCCGGAGGGGTAGGGCGAGCCATCTTCCCGTCGCAAGGGCTGGACTTCACCACCGGGATAGCCAGCTTTGCCTTCATCGTGGCATTGATCTGGGCGCTGTCACGGAAAAAGCCTGCGGCCGAGGATTATTTCATGGTTGATTTTGTACGTTATGTAGCGGCTTTCCTGCAGGAAATAAATTCGTGATGAAATCGGGAAAAATTGTTTTGTTGAATGGCACCTCTAGCTCCGGAAAGAGCAGCATCCTGGCAGTGCTGCAGAACCTGCTGGAAGAACCATACCTGAATGCAGGTCTGGATAAGTTCATCTGGATGCTGCCAAAGCGCTATCTGGATCGCCCGCTGTGGGATGACGTGCTGGGGCTTGCCAGCGAAGCCGGCGCCACGGGATACCGGTTGGCTTACGGCATGCACCGCTCCATTGCCGCGCTGTCGCAATCCGGCTTGAACGTCCTGGCGGATCACGTGCTGGTTGAACCGGCCTGGGTGCAAGACTGCGCCCAATTATTTGCCGGTCTGCCGGCTTACCTGATCGCCATCCACTGCCCGCTGGAGGTGCTGGAGCAGCGCGAAAGAGATCGCCGGGACCGCACCCTGGGGCAGGCTCGCCTGCAGTTCGAGCGCACCCATGCGCACAGGGTGTACGACTTCGCAGTCGATACCTCGACTGCCAGTGTGGAAGAGTGCGCCAGGCGCATCGCCGGTTATCTCAACTCGGGCGCCGCACCATTTGCCCTGGGCCAGCTGGCGCGCCCGGAACAGCAGGTGTAACAATAACCGAGATACCACCCCCAACCGTGTATCACATCCGCCCGGAAGGGCACTTCGCCCTGTGCTGGTCGGAGTGGATGGATGGCTGGCAATAACACCGTTCGAGAACGGCGAAACCCTGCTATGCGGTCCGCTCGCCGACCAGGCTAAACTGCAGGACTGCTGGCGAAGATATCCTTTCTAGCTTAAGAGGATATGATTGACGCTCTTATTTGTCTAAGATACAATGAAAAAAGTAACGAATGTTAATTCACAAGGAAATAATCCAGTGAAGCCACTGAGCGAGATCAAACAAATTCTGCAAGAGCAAAGACCTTATTTACGCGAGCGTTACGGTGTCGTAGATGTCAGGATATTTGGTTCCTATGTGCGAAATGAGCAAGACAAAGATTCTGATATCGACATCTTAATTGACTTTGGAGGCACTCCAAGTATTGATCTGCTGGATCTGGTACATTTGGAAGACTACCTTAGTGAGTTGCTCGGTATCAAAGCAGATGTTGCGATCAAAAGCAGTCTTCGGAAGCGGATTGGCCGGCGAATCCTCAGCGAGGCCATCTCTATATGAGTCTCGAATTTCTGGATTTCATCGAAGATATTGTAGACGCCATGGATAAGGCGGAGGCCATGCTTTCAGGGGTGGATTATGAGACATTCGAAGAAGATTATAAGCTCAACTTTGCCGTTGTTCGTGCTTTGGAAATCGTTGGAGAAGCCACTAAGCGCCTTCCTCAATCTCTCCGGGATGAGTACCCTGAAATCCCGTGGAAGGATATGGCTGGGATGCGAGATCGGATCGTACACGGATACGATGATGTTAATCTCAGGATTGTTTGGGAAACCGTCAAGAACCGCCTCCCTGAGATCAAACCAAAAATTCGGCAAATTCTGGCTGATTATGGCGATGAGAACCAGGCCGATCATTAAGGTGTGCAGTCAGCTCTCGATCAAGGGTTACGATCCGTAACAGAGCTTGGTGCCTGTGATGAAGAAAATGCGCTCCTAGAAGAAAGAGTTCTAGGAGCGCATCATTGTTGGAGATCAATTCTATGATATCCCGATCAGGAGTTCCAGCCGCTCAGGGTCGAACTTGGAATTCTATTCATTTGCTGACAAACGAGCCGCCCGCCCTGCCAGTTCGGCGAACTCCTGCACCTCGCTGTCATACGGCAGTTCACGTGCCAACTGTCGAGCGAGACTGGCAATTTCTCCCAGGCTGGCGCCGGTGTAGGGGCTGGCGCGCAGCACCTCGGCGAACGCTGCCACCAGCACCGCCTTCTGGAAGTAAGCATCGCTCTCTTCGAAGGAAGGGTACAGATCCCAGGTATTGAAATTGCCGTTGATCTCCTGCACCTGGCGGGTGTCAGCGTCCTGCCAGCGCAGCTGCACGGTGGCGATGCGTCCTTCAGCGCCGGGGCGCAAGCGCACCTGGTAGACGGCGGTGGCGGTGTGACCGGCGCCGATCTCACCGGCGTCCACACTGTCATCGCGGAATTCATCGTCAGAAAGCTGGCGGTTTTCGTATCCCAACAGGCGGTATTCGGCGACCAGCTCCTGGTTGAAGTCCACCTGTACCTTGGCGTCGTAGGCGATGGTCTGCAGGCTGGAGGTTAGCTCGTTGATGAACAGGCGCTCGGCCTCTTCGAGTGTGTCCACGTATGCGTAGAAGCCATTGCCTCTATCGGCAAGCTGCTCCAGCAACACATCGTTGAAGTTGCCCATGCCGAAACCCAGGGCGGTCATGTCGACGCCCTCGCTCACATAGCCGTCGATCATGTCCAGCAGGGCATTGGCGCGGGTCTCGCCGGTGTTGGCGACGCCGTCGGAGCACAGGATCACCCGGTTGACGGCCTCCGGGCGGTAGGCCTGCAGCGCTGTACGGTAGCCCAGCCTCAACCCGGCCTCGACGTTGGTGGAGCCTTCGGTGCGCAGGCGGCGGATGGAGCGCAGGATGCGCTCGGGGCGGTCTGCGGGCGTAGGCTCGAGCACCAGCCGGGCATCCGAGCCGTAAACGACGATGGCTACGCTGTCACGTGAGTCCAGTCCTTCCACCAGCACTTCCAGGGTTTCTTTGACCAGACCCAGGCGGTTCTCCAGGTCCATCGATCCGGAGACATCGATCACAAAGGTCAGCGCCAGCGGCTTGCGCTCCCAATAATCAACACGGTAGCCCTGGATGCCAAAGCGCAGCAGGTAGGCCTCACTGTAATCGAAGGGATCGGGGGCGCCATCGGCGTAGATGGTGAAGGCTGAGCTACTGGGGGGCTCATAGCCCTGGTCGAAGGCGTTGACGAACTCTTCAACGCGCACGGCGTCGATGGGCGGCAGGCTGCCGTCCTCGATGTAGCGCCGGGCGACGGTGTAAGAGGCGGTGTCCACATCCAGGGCGAAAGTGGACAGGTGATCGCGCTGGGCGCGCTGCTCGGGGTTGACGCCGTAATCCTGGAAGGTATTGCCGCCGATGACTGCCGTGGGTTGGGGGCGGTATGGCTCCGGCTCAACCGGCCGCTCAACTTCGGGTACTTCATACAGAGGCGCCTCGCGGGGCGAGGTGGCAATTGGGGTGGCGGCTGCTGGGGCACAGGCTGCCAGCAGCAGGGTCAGGATACAGAAGCCAATAACCAGTCGGGTGTTCATCTTATTCTCTCCTTTCGGTCTCGCAATCACCTATAGGATAGCGCTGGACCGCAGGAAAGTCTTGATACCCGGCTGACAGCGGGCTGATATTTTGTTGACAGTGTGTAATGTCAGGAGTTTTCCAAGCGCTGCGCCTGGAAGGCAGCCGCCAGGTACAGGCAGCCTCGGCCAAAGGCGGGCAGGTTGGGGTATT
>JBGSTO010000364.1:0-2221 GCA_041736465.1 Anaerolineales bacterium
GTATGCTTTTATCGAGCGCAACGCGAATCTGGTGAAGCGCTACTGGTCGTGGGAGCTGGTCTGGCTGACCTACTCCATCGCCAACAGTTTATCGGTTAGCTATATCGGCATGGGTATGGAGCGTATGAGCGGCAGCGAAAATGTGGATGGTCGCTTCCTGGTGCTCTACCTGGTGATCGGAACGCTGGTCTGGCGCTACCTGTCATCGATCTTTTACTGGATCACAGAAGTGATCAGCATCGAGCGCTGGGAAGGTACGATCGAATACACGCTCATGGCTCCTATCCACCGCATCACGCACATGGCAGGGCAGACCCTGTTCGCAGTGGTGTACAGCATGTTCTTCACCGGCGTCGTCCTGGTTGCGACCGTCGCGCTTTTCGATATCGACATGAGCAAGGCCAACCTGGCCGGCGGCACCCTGATGCTGGTCGTTGGAAGCCTGTCTTTTATCGGTGTGGGTGTGATGGGCTCTGTTCTGCCGCTGCTCTTCCCCGAGCGCGGCGCGCAGATGACGCACGTGATCATTGCCCTGCTGCTGTTGGTGTCTGGGGTGTACTACCCGGTGGAAGTGCTGCCCCTGGCGCTGCAGAAGATAGCAGTGTTCAGCCCGGCAACCTACGTGTTGGACGGCGTACGCCGGGCGCTGTTGGATGGCTTGCCGACGCTTAGTTTGTGGCCGAATATTTGGCCGACGTTAATCATGGGCCTGGTCGCGATCCCCGCAGGCATGTGGGTGTTTGGCCAGGCAGAAAGATACGCAAAGAGAACCGGGAAACTGCATCGCAATGGATGATGGTTGAAGAGCCGCGCAGTCGTACTTTCAGGCTTTTCCCTACCCGAGGCGGTTTCCGGACTCAAGTTGGAGAGTGACATCATGATTACCATCGATTTGATCGATGAGCATTTCGACCAACCCGAGAAACCAGCCCGCGTCAAGGTACCCAGTGCCAGGTCCGGGCGAGGGCGTGAACAGACATTCCAGGAAGGCGTGTCTGTCCAGCAGGATCAGCCTCGCCCTGGATTGTTCGCAGGAATCTGGTTAATGATCAAAAGATTGCTCAGCTTATGAGCGGCGAAATAGACGCACGGTTGGCTGCCGGTCAAAGGCTCGACCCGGGCTGGCAGCCAACCCCTACAGAAGCGAGGAAAGAAATGACTACAAGGAATGGAAAACTACCCGCCGGCTATCAAATACGCCCGGCTTGCCTGGAAGATATACCGGCAGTGACAGAAATGATGAACGCCTCGGCGCAGCAGCTTTTCGGCGTGGATCAGTTCGAGGCAGACGAGTTTGCCACCGATATCCGGTCTCCTGGCTTTAACCTGGAGACCGATACGCGCCTGGTCACCAACGGTGACGGCAAACCGGTCGGCTACTACGAGGTCTGGGATCTGCTCAACCCCTCCGTGCGGGTCAACCTTTTCGGGCGCACCCACCCGGGTTATGAGGGGAACGGAATCGGCAGTGCTTTACTGTCATGGGCTGAACAGCGCGCAGTGCGGGCGATCGAAAGAGCGCCGCAGGAAGCGCGCGTCTGCATCCAGGGAATGTGTGTGCACCACAGCCAGCAAGCCAGGCAGCTATTCCTCGATCACGGCTACCGAGATATCCGCTACTTTTACCGCATGGTCATCGACCTGGATCAGACGCCCACCCAGGTGGAATGGCCTGCCGGGATTCGTGTGGTGACTTATCAAGACCACGTGGTTGATCTGGCAGCGATCGTTCACGCGGTACGGGATGCTTTCAAGGATCATTTCAACTATGTGGAGTCTTCCTTCGAAGCGGAATTCGACCGCTGGCAGCACCATGTTGACGAGAATCCCGAGTTTGATCCGAGCCTGTGGTTTGTAGCACTGGATGGCGATGAAGTTGCCGGGATATCTCTGTGTTGGCCTAAAGCGGATGCCGATCTACAGATGGGCTGGGTCAGCACCCTGGGAGTGCGCCGAGCCTGGCGGAGACACGGGCTTGGCCTGGCGCTGCTCCGGCACAGCTTCGAAGCCTTCCGCCAGTGCGGTAAGCTAAAGGTTGGACTGGGTGTGGATGCGTCCAGCCTGACCGGCGCAACCCGCTTGTACGAGAAAGCCGGGATGCATTCGGATCCCCAGTACCAGCACGATCTGTACGAGAAAGAGCTGCGACCCGGAATAGAATTGAGCCGGCGGAGTTTGGAGCCATAACCGGCACTGTCGGTTAGAATTGGTCAATCACTAT
>JBGSTO010000166.1:0-2079 GCA_041736465.1 Anaerolineales bacterium
CGAACCTTTACCGAAGCGCTCAAAGATGCTGAGCGCTACTGCGGACCCAATCCAAATATCCTTGCCCTGCCGCGCACCTTTAAAACCGGCGCGGTGCATCTGATGATGGAAAACGATCCGATGCCGGAGGTTTGAAAAAAGCCTGGCTTGACATGCAATGCCTGTGACCACCGGTGGGTTGGTGCGAGGAAAATAAAAAGCCTGTATCTGAAGCAGCCGTTTGCTCGAACGAATTGAATAGTTCCAGGGCGTGAGGTGTCTTTTCACCGGTAAGTTGACACGGCAGCTGCCAGCTCATCATGGGCGCGGCGAAGGGCCTGATGCTGGGCTGCCAGCCACTGCCGGTCGGCTTCCAGCCGCACGGTTTGATTTTGAATAACTTGCATGGTCGCCGGGGCGGCTGCACCACCCATCGTTGTGCGCCGTTGGACGAATAACTGCGGATCGAATGCCTGTCGTAGGGTCTCTTCATTCAATCCAATGGGATGGCAGCCCACGCTGCGAGCTGCCTCTTCCAGCATAGCTGTTGTAACCTTTGAGGGTGGAACCCCATGCGCTATAGCTTGCCGTACCAATGCCGCTACCACGCTGTGAGCAGTGCGGAATGGCAGCCCGGCTTCGCGAACCAACGTATCCGCCAATTCGGTCACGGTGGTAAAGTTTTCCCCAGCCCGCTGCAGCAGGTGTTCTTTTCTCACCTGCAGAGTGGCGAACACTGCCGTGTAAAGCTCCAGGCATTCTTGACCGGCATCCAAAGCTCCGAACAAAACCGGCAGGAGTTCATCTTCGATATCCTGCGTATCCCCGAGTGGAATGTTATGGCACTGGATGATGATTGTCTGGGCCAATCCCAACGTACGGCTCAGCCGCGCCCGCAGATGCTCCAGAACGACCGGATTGCGTTTCTGGGGCATGATTGAGCTGATCTGGATAAAGCTGTCGTCGATGAACAGCGCTCCGCTCTCCCGGGTGGCAAAGAAGAGTAAATCTTTCGTCAGGCGCGAGAGGTTTATGGCTGTGCTCGTCAGCAGACCAGCAGTGTCAGTCAGATTATCCGAGGCGGCAATGGCGTCATAAGTGCTGGCGATGACAGCTTCAAACCCCAGCAAGCGGGCGACCAGCTCCCGGTCAATCGCAAAGCCCGTTCCTGTAAATGCCGCCGCACCAAGCGGGCTCTGGTTGTTGACGCGATAAGCCTGCTGCAGCCGTTGAGCATCGCGCTCCAGAGATCCCAGCGCGCCTGCCAGGTAATGCGCCAACGTGGTAGGCTGGGCGGGCTGGGTGTGGGTATAGCCCGGCATAACGGTGTCGAGATGCTGCCCGGCGAATTCCAACATGGCAGCACGCAGGTTGTTCAGCTGCTCCCCCAGCGCCAGCAAAGCGGGGCGCAGCGCCATACGTGTCAGGGCGTACCCCAGATCGTTACGGCTGCGGGCAAGCTGCAGGTTACCTCCAAAATCAGCCCCCGCCAACTCGATCAGGCGACCTTCCATCGCGAAGAAGAGATCTTCCACCCCTGGTACGTAAGCCAGCTTCTCCAATCCTTCTTGCTCCACCTGCGCCAGTGAAGCCAAAAGGGCAGCTGCATTCTCAGGTGTGATGACAGCCTGCCGCGCCAGCATCACCACATGCGCCTGGTTCGCGGCGAGCATATGCGTGTAGTAAAAGCGCTGCGCGTCCCGATAGGCAGGCAGCAGCACATGGCGCTGGTAAACGGGATGCGGGAATTTGCCTGGATTACCACCCATAGGTCAGGCCTTTAAACCCGTCAGGGCAATCCCCTGGATGATCGATCGTTGGAAAATGATAAAAATGATCAGCAGCGGGACAACGGATAACGTCGCCCCGGTCATGATCAGGTGCCAATCTGCCCCGGACTCGTTGGAGAAGAACAGCATTCCAACTGGCAGGGTCATCATTTCTCGGCTGGAGGTGACTATCAGAGGCCACAGGAAGGCATTCCAGTTTCCCAGGAAGTTAAAGATGCACAGCGCGGCTACAGCAGGGAGGCTCAGCGGCATGGCGATGCGCCAGAATAAGCCAAACTCGCTTACCCCATCGATGCGCGCCATGTCCAGG
>JBGSTO010000192.1:0-2705 GCA_041736465.1 Anaerolineales bacterium
TGTACCAGGAAGATTTCCTGATCACTGAAGGCGAGGAAGAGGAATTCACCCAGGCTGTGCGCAAAGTCGTGCGCGACTGGTTGAAAAACATCAAGAACTACACAGAACTGCGCGGCTCTGTGTTCGGGCGCATCATCCGCCTGGGTTTGGATGGCTTCTTCTTAAAGCTGCGCAAAGATCAACGCCAGGTGGTGGCGACCCTGCTGTTCTTGCAGCTAACCGGATTTGTCTCGTTTGTAATGTCCGCGCTTGCCCTGGGGATTGCGGGCCTTTTCTAACCGGTCTGCCCGGCAGCGGCTTATCCCTCTTCGTATACACAACGGAAACCGGTGTCGTCGCTGCGGTGCAGCGGCGCGGCCCAACTGCGATAGGCGCAGCGCGCCTGATGTTTCGATTCGCGCCACGAAGCGCCGCGAAGCATGGATTTATCGAAGCCGGCTTCCATGGAATTCACCAGGGAGGTGCATCCGGTCTCGTGCAGTTTTGGCAAGGCGCTCTCGGGATCCATCTCGTATACCAGCAGCTCGCGACCGTCTGAGGGGTCATACGGGTAGGCGCCGAACAAGGACGAAATCCACTCCTGCACATTCCCAGCCATATCGGCTGTGCCATACGGGCTGTCACCCTGCGGGGAGAAGCGATCGACCGGGGTGGTTGCGCCAATCTTGCTTTCACGGGTATTACACACGCCGTCTTGCCAGGCATTTCCCCACGGATATAGGCGTCCATCAGAGCCGCGGGCGGCTTTCTCCCACTCCGGTTCGGTAGGCAAGCGCAGCGCCAGGCCGGTCACCGTGCGCGCCCAACGGCAGAAAGCCACAGCATCGTGGAAAGAAACGCCAACCACCGGATGATCGTTGAGCTCCTGGCGAAAGCCACCATCTTTCGAAAACAAAGGTAAGCGATGTCCGGTGGCTTTCACAAACAGCGCGTATTGGGCGTTGGTTACCGAATAGCGCATGATGTAGTAATCGGTCACGTGCAGCAGGTGATACGGCAGCTCGTCGGGTTGGTGGCTGTGATCTCTGCTGCTGTCACTGCCGATGTGAAAATCGCCGGCTGGAATCTTTACGAATTCCAAATTCAGATTGTTTTTAAGCATTCGCTTCCTCGATATCAATCAACCATTTTGGTTTGCACCGCTTTCCAAGAGCCGGTGCTGGTTGACGTAATTGACCAATTCTATGCTGTTGTTGACGTCCAGTTTAGCCATGATGTTGCTGCGGTGGACGGAGACGGTTTTAGGACTGATGTGCAGCAAACGAGCAATTTCTTTGTTGCTTTTTCCGATCATGACGAACTGCAGCACCTCACGTTCGCGATCAGTCAGGCTTGGAACCCCAGGAGATGGGGCAGCCGGAGGCTGCGCATAGCTTTCGAGCAGCTGGCGGGCGATGCTGGGCTCCAGAAATGCCCCTTGTTCATACACCTGACGGATGGCAGTGAGCACTTCCCGCCCGCCAGAACGTTTCAGCACATAGCCTGATGCCCCTGCTTGCAGCAGGGGTTGGACGTACTCGCGGTCGTCGTGCTGCGTAAGGATCAGGATTTTTACCTGAGGGTAGCGTTCTTTGATCCGCTGCGTCGCCTCGATGCCATTCATCACCGGCATGGCGACGTCCATGAGGACAATATCCGGGGGATCGGCGCCAATCTTCTCCAGTGCTTCCAATCCATTGGAGGCCTCACCGGTTACGGTGATGTCATCCTGTCTTTCGAGCAGTGAACGGATGCCATCCCGCAGGATGGCATGATCGTCGACAACCAGCACGCGGATGTCAGGCATACTGCTCACCAGCCCTTTGCTCACCAGCTATTTGCTCGCCAGCTATTTGCTGGTCACCAGCTATTCGCTGGTCACTCCCTTGATCGATCGGAACCCGCAGTTTTATCTGGGTTCCACAGCCGGGCGCCGAGATGATTTCAAGCTCGCCGCCCAACAGAGCGATGCGCTCTTCCATGCCCAACAAACCCAGGCCGCGTGCCTGATCGTCACCGTCATTGGCGGTAGAGATATTAAAACCCACACCGTCATCTTCTACACCTACGTTGACATCGTGCTCGCTGAACTTCAGCCAGACCAGCACATTTCGAGCTGCGGAGTGGCGGGCTATATTGGTCATCGCTTCCTGCAGCACCCGAAAGATGGCGGTTTCCAAATTTGGCGGCAGGCGGCGCAGCTCCGAGTTCACCTCGATGCTCGTGCGCACACCGCGAATTTCCAGCCTGGATTTTGCCAACCAGCGCAGCGCCGGCACCAGCCCGAGGTGATCCAGCATGGTGGGGCGCAGGTCGAAGATCAGCTTGTGCACGCCATCCAGGGTGTGTTGGGCCCGGTCGAGTATCGTATGCAAGCGCTCGCGTATATCTGGCAAACTATCCATCTCCAGGATCTCTTCAGTAGAGTATATCAGTGCTGCCAGCGCCTGGCTGGTATCATCGTGAAGATCGCGCGCAATGCGTTTGCGCTCATCTTCCTGGGCATTGATGGCGTTCTTGAACAGCTCGCCGCGGATCTGTTCCTTGTGCTGGACTTCAGTATATAAGTGGGCGTTCTCGATGGCAACAGCAATCTGGCTGCCAATGGCGGTGAGCAGCTCCTGGTCTTCTGGAGAGAACTCGCGCTGGTCGCAAGTGCCAATGCACATGCTGCCAAGAGTAAATCCCTTGGCGGTGAGGGGCACATGCACCAGGGTGTTCAGGTT
>JBGSTO010000248.1:0-6212 GCA_041736465.1 Anaerolineales bacterium
GCCACTGCCTGCGGCGCACGGCGTCGAGCAGCAGCAGCGGCAGCGCCAGGATCACCAGGTGCGGCTTGATGGTGACTAGCGCCACGCTCATCCCGGCAGCCGTCTCGCCTCGCCGCTCGCTGAAGTGCAGGTACAGCGCTAATCCGAGCACCACCAGGGTGTTCACCTGCCCATAGATCAGCGAGAGCAGGGTCATCGAAAAGGCAAAGCAGGCTGCCAGCGCCACCCACGCCCGCTGCTGCGAACCGCGCCACAGGATGACGGCGCTGAAGAAGATCACGGCGATGTTGACCAGCAGCCAATCATAGGCCGCTTGCCTGAAGGGCAGCAGAGTAAAGGGCAGCAGCACCAGGTTGCCGGTGGGCGCAAACCAGGCCGACATGGTATAGTCCCGATCCCAGCCGGTGAGCGTGCGCTCGGTGGCATCGATCAGCGCCGGGTCGCTGAAATCCTGCCCGCGCCCCAGCAGGTAGCTGGCGCTCCAATACGGGCGGAAATCCGTCGTCCC
The DNA here is from genome assembly GCA_041736465.1 of Anaerolineales bacterium. Lineage (GTDB taxonomy): Bacteria > Chloroflexota > Anaerolineae > Anaerolineales > UBA4823 > JAJUJL01. The sequence goes on from JBGSTO010000248.1 coordinate 509, forward strand.
GATCTGCTCTGGCAGCGGCAGGGGAAAGGCAAGCATGAGACCGGCTGCGCACACCAGCAGGATGACCTTGAGCCAGGTCGGCGTTCCTGACAGCACGCTCATGCGTCCGGTTTCATCTGCAGTTGGCTGGACTGAATTCTCTCACCGGCAAGTTTGATGTAATTCGAGTCGATCTCGTAACCGGTGTATATTCGCTCGGATTTCAGCGCCGCGATGGCGGTCGATCCGCTGCCCATGAATGGGTCCAGGACCACTTCCCCTTTGTAGGTGTACATCTGGATCAAACGGTAGGGAAGCTCAACCGGAAACGGCGCCGGGTGGCCCACTTTTTTGGCCGATTCGGTGCTCATCTGCCATACCGATTTCGTCCACTCCAGGAACTGTTCTTTGGTGATGGTATTCTCTTTACCGGCAGACTTTTTTCTTGAAAAACCCCCTTTCGAGAATACCAGGATATATTCGTGGGTATCGCGCAGCACCGGGTTGGCTGCCGAGCGCCAGCTTCCCCATGCCAGCGACACACCCGCGCCGGCGCCCTTGTACCAGATAATCTCGCCGCGCATGAGAAAGCCGGTTTCGATCATGATCTGCGAGATGAAGTCCGACAGCGGGATGTACGGCTTGCGTCCCAGGTTCGCCACATTGACGCACGCCCTGCCGCCATGCACCAGCACCCGGTAGGTTTCTGCGAATACGTTTCTCAGCATGTGCAGATACTCTTCGAGCGAAAGATCCTCGTCATATTCTTTGGTCACGTTGTAGGGGGGTGAGGTGACCATCAATTGGACGGAGTTATCAGGGATTTCTTGCATGTTCTCGGAGCTGCCCAGCAGAATCTGGTTGGCGTAAACACCGGGAAATGGGTTGTCGGGAGCCGGCGGCATTTGCTTTTTCCCCGGCTGTTCGGTATACAGCCGGGAGCCGTAATACTGCGAAGCATCGTGGCTGATGCGTATAGATGAACCGTAGCTGCTGGTTTTTGAGCCTTTTTTCATCGTTCCATACCAATCCTGCCGGCAGGTGTGCGTGCAAATCCGGGATGATCGAGCAATCCCAGTAAGCTAATTGTATCCCGGTAATTGGATTTGTGAGCCCGGCAATGCCTGCCGGCGGCGGTTAACCCACGTCGAAGGTGCGGCTGATCAGCCGGTACGCCGGCTTATACAGCGCAACATAGCCCGCCGAGTGGTGGGCTGCCGGGTAATCGTGCTCGCGCAGCAAAGTGTCAAATGCCTGGGCGTCGTCGTGGGCAATCGATGGGAAGCTGCCCTGCGCTGCCCGCTCCACAAACCAGTGCCAGGTTTGGCGCAGCGCTTCGACGGTGCCCCAGGTGCGCCTGCCGGTTTCCAGGCAGGCTGCCACCAGCTCGTCTGGATCCTTCCCAGTCGCCAGCCAGGTCTGCAGGTAGATGCGCTGGAGAGCGCTATCTGGGCGGATGTCTTCCAGCAGGGGCTGGCTGGCATCCGGCTGCAGCACTTTGCCAGCCGGAACAGGTCGCGGGCCAGCAGTGGAAACCACACCAGGTACAGCGTGCCGGCGACCGCCTGAGAGCAGCTCGAGCATCGCCTTACAGTTCACGCCAGCTTCAAGTCCTTGCGGAAGTAAGTTTCCAGGCGCGCTTCGGTTACATCTACGAACCGCACCAGATGCCTGTCATTCAGGCGCGCCAGTATGGCACGAGAGTGGGAGAGCATCTCCTTGCTGCGCAGGTAGGATTCACGCACTCGCTGCTTGTCCTCCCGCAGCATCCGGGCGATCTTTTGGGGGTCTTTGATCTCTTGGAGCGGCTTGAAGCCCAGGGTGACGTACGAATAATGGCCCGCTGCCAGGTCGCTTTCCAGGTCGTTCCAGTCGTCGATCATCTGAATCGCTGCCCCAAACAGCAGAAATACCTGCCAGTAGTCCTCAATCAGGGCGGATTTTCCCAGGCGTTCCAGACTGAGCATAAACGGCGTGACCGAGTTAGCGCCTTTTGCCCCCAGCTCCTCGGGATGCTCCAGGCGATACGGGCTGGCGACGCCGCGGGCGGCTTTCTCTTTGATCTCGGCTTCCAGAAACAATCTGCGCATGCGCTGCATGATCTCCAGATTGACCGGCGTGACGCCAAATATATTCAGCGCCAGCGTTTCGTATTCGGCGATCAAGGCCTGGGCGGTCAGTATTTCTACGGGGGAGGGCGCATCGCTGTCGACGTTGGCGTCCAGGATGCCATAGCCGGCAACCGCGAAAACGCCTGCCTGTAGGATTCGGGCAAAATTTTCCACGTACTCGCTCAAACCTTCATCATCCATCCACACAGCCAGGAAGGCAAACACCGGATAAGCATCCTTGAAATACTGCAGGCGGTTGCTCTTCCATCCGGTCACGTCCACGTTGAGACGGGCGCTGAAGTCTTTGAGAAGCTGTGTGGCATTGCGGTCCAGGCCTCTAAAGGCGGAAAGCAGCCCAAGATCGATTGGGATGTGGCGCAGCCAGTCGAGAAAGGAGACCTGGTTTGCCAGGAACGGAGCCATCACCGCTTCCCAAAACGCTTCTTTGTCGCGCTGATACACCTTCAGAATAGACGGCGCAAATCGCTCGAATGATGTTTGATTGGTCATCGCGTCCAGCTCCGGGTGACGTTGGTGTTGAAGGACTTGGTGATAATCGGTGCGATACCATACCGCTGTGATTTGATTATAATCAATCTGCTTTTGCTGACCTCAGGGTAGGTCTGGTAAACGTTCATAACCAGCGATCAGGCGGTAGGCTGGCTGATAAAACCTTTCATAGCCCGCCGAGTGGTGAGCTGCCGGGTAGCCGTGTTCGCGCAGCAAAGCGTCAAATGCCTGGGCGTCGCCGTGGGCAATCGATGGGAAACTGCCCTGCGCTGCCTGCTCCAAAAACCAATACCAGGTTTGGCGCAGCGCTTCGACGGCGCCCCAGGTGCGCCTGCCGGTTTCCAGGCAGGATGCCACCAACTCGTCTGGATCCTTCCCGCTCGCCAGCCAGGGCCGCAGGTAGATGCGCTGGAGAGCGCCATCCGGGCGGATGTCTTCCAGCAGGGGTTGGCTGGCATCCGGCTGCAGCTCTGCTAGCTCGGCTTGCAGGCGACTCGTAAATACTCCGCCGAGGGCATGCTGTGCTCTGGCCCCAGGATGCCCTGGTAGAGCAGCTTGTACACATCCCGGGCGGTCATCGCCGGGTAGCGCAGGATGTGGCTGGCGATTAAATCCATCCAGCCGGTGGTATCTTCTGCCTCAAATGAAGGCTGCATTAATTTGCCTGTTTCCTGAGAATCACCATCGCCTTTTCCCGGCAAAATGCTTCCAATTGCTGGCGAGAAAAGCGCAGCGGGAGCCCGTCTAACAGGTGCATGATCAAGCGGATCATCAGCGGGTGGCGGCGCAGGCGCAGCTCGATGAAATCGGCGATGCGCCCTGGGTCGGTGACGGCTTCTGCCAGGGCGTCGAACTCCCGCTCGCCGATCTGCACATGCACGCAGGGGTTGGCCTGGATATTCTTGAACCAATCCGCTTGCGCGCCGCGGGCGGAGGCGATGTAAATGTCACCATCCACCTGTTCGAACTGCAAGGGGGTGACGCGCGGCAGCCCGGATTTGCGACCGGTGGTGGTCAGCAGCAGCACCACACGCCGCGGACCGAAGCCACGCTGGTAGTTGGCTGCCATGCGGGCGTTGAGCGCTTTCATGCGGTGGTAGATGGTCTTGGGCATAGCGTATATGTGCTATCAGTACGGGAGCATTGGTAGGTATATGAAATCCGTCGCCTGGATGGCGCTCATCTCGAACAGCATCAACCCGGCTTCGAAATCCGAGCAAAAGGCGCGGCTGCCGTCCGAAGCAACGGAAAATATGTCATACGGTGCGGGATAAGATGCCAGCACTCTCGGCGCCAGCGGATTGCTGATGTCTGCTGCCCACAACCCGCTGCTACGGTCGGCGACGTAGAGCACATCGCCGGCGGCTACCACGGAGAAGGCTTCGCCGTTGTCGATTTTCCCCACCAGCAAGGGAGCTGCCGGATTGGAAATGTCCACGATCGAAATGCCCTCATACCGGCTGGCGACATAGGCGTAGTCGCCGACGACAACCAGGTCTACAGCCTCATCCAGCTCACAATATCCTACCTGGACCGGCGCCGTGGGGTTGCTGACGTTGAAAACCATCAATTTACTGTCTCCCACAACAAAAGCCAGCGAGCTGCGCACTTGGATCGCGCTGAATCCACCGTTGGTGGCATCCACCTGCCCTACCTGCTGCGGTTGGTATGGATTGGAGATTTCCACAATGCGCAGTCCACCGGCACCGGCCCCATTCATGTTTGCCAAATAGGCGTAGTTGCCGGCTGTGGTAATATCGTACACTAACTCGTCTGAATACAACAGCCTGCCTGTCACTTTGATCAAGCCGTAGGTGGTGATATCCAGGATGACCAGGCCTTCATCATCTCCAGCGAGGTATGCATAGCCTCCGGTAACATCCAGGGCAAGGGTGCTGCGAGGGATGCCGTCGAACAAAGCCTGCTCCACCAGCGCTGCGCTGCCTGTGGAGTCATAAATATGCAAACGCCCCGAGATATCGGCAGTGACTAATTTCTGCGCGGTGGCGTGCATGCTGTACGGGACGCCAGCGCTGTGCCACCAGCTCAACAGGGCCGGTGCAGCCGGATTGGAGACATCCACAATGCGCAGCTCGTCCGGACCGTCTGCGAGGTATATCAAATCATCATCGAAGACCAGCGCAGTGGAAAAGCCGGGGGTATTGTAGCTGCCCAGGAAGGCGGGATGGGCTTGATCGGAGATATCCAGCACCGTTATACCAGCCGGTCCATCTGCCAGGTAAGCTGTGTTCCCATCGATGGCAATATCCCATACCAATCCTGCCGTATCGTAGCTGCCAGCGCTGATTGGATTAGCAGGGTTGCTGATATCCACCACTGTCATCCCGGGCAGCGTATTGGCAATATACGCATAGCCGCCTTGCAGCGCCATGCGAACGGTAGGCCAGGCGCCGGTAAATTCTCCGACGAGTGTTGGAGCCTCTGGGATCATGATGTCGTATATCAACAAGTTATAGCTGTCCAGCACATACAGCAGATTGCCGGAGATTTTCACCTCGCCGGCGTAGCCGGGTGTCGAAATCAGTCCGGTTTGCACCGGTGCAGCAGGCTTAGAAACATCCAGGATGTAAACATCATCCGCCGCCAGGTAGGCCAACCGGTCTGCGGCAGATCCGCTCACCTGTACTCGATACGCCGCTTCCAGGCAGAGCCAGCGGCCGAATTGAACCGGATTTTCCGGATCGCTCACGTCGAATATGTACAGCGCTCCACCTGTCTTCATGCCGTAATCCACTGCCAGGTAAGCCAAACCGCCGGCAACATCGATATCCTGTACGATGCCGGGCAGCACGGGACTCTGTGCGTGATGCGTGGGAATAGCGGGGTTTGCGACACCGAAAATGTGCAGGCGCGGCCCGATGCCCACGTAGGCGGTGCTGCCAACTACCGCCACCGCATTGGCTGTGCCGCCCAACTGCAGCCGGTTGACAATTACAGGCAGGGAAATGTTCGCTGTGCTGTTTGCGTATGAAGGCGCGGCCATACCAACCAGCAAGCAGAGTAGCATGGCTGCGAGCAGCAGGATGGATAGGCTGTGGAAGGAAGCGCGCATCTTTACCCCGCCCCCGCTGGCTCCGCCGCCG
>JBGSTO010000266.1:0-85496 GCA_041736465.1 Anaerolineales bacterium
CCGTGGTGCAAATCTGGTGCAATCCAGCCGCCACAGCATGGAAAACTTGTAATCCGCGCACCTAACCACCCCCATATCTTGTAATCCTCGAAATTCCAGCACCATATGTACGCCCCGGGCATTATCAGCTGCGCCTTCGGATCAGAGGGTTGCGCGTTCGAGTCGTGCCGCGGGCGCTAGATGTGGGGGTGTAAAATCGTTCGACCACCATATATGGGGGTAAAAACTCGTTGGTCGGACAAATCCCCCGATCCGTGGTGCAGATTGGTGCAATTTATTCACTCTCATGCATCATCGATACTCTTATTACCCTTCCCTGCAGACCACAAACCCATTCCTTAAGTACCTGACCTCCTGCTTTTCCATATTGACTCTTATCTTTTCCTGCGCGATAATTGGTATACCATATACCATATACCATATATCATATACCAATTAACTTCATTTCATGTCCAATCTCTTCGACCTCGGCAGCCCTCCAAAAATCCAACGTTCCTCCCTGCGCGGCCAGGCGGTCAGCCTATTGCGCCACGCCATCACCAGCGGGCGCTTGCCCCCGGGCACCAAGCTGGTGGAGCGCGAAGTCGCAGAGCTGCTGGGTATCAGCCGCGCCCCGGCCCGCGATGCGCTCATGGAGCTTGAAAAAGAAGGCCTGATCGAGACTCGCTCCTCCGGGCGGCATGTCATTGAGCTGAGCGAGCGCGATATCCGCGAGCTGATGCAGGTGCGTCTGGTGCTGGAAACCCTGGCAGCCGAACTGGCAGTCGAGAATACCTGCCCGGAAAACTGTGCTGAGCTCGAGGCCAACCTGGAGGAAATGCGCGCCGCCATCCAACGTCGCGATTATGCCGCTTACGTCGCCAGCGATGTGGACATGCACCAGTTGATCTGGGAGCAAAGCGGAAACCATAAACTGCAGGCCGAGCTGAAGGCAATGATCGGGCCGATCTTCATGTTTGTGGCAGCCAACGCCGAATACTTCGATTGGAGCGAAGTCTACGATCTGCATGACGACCTGGTGGCGGGCATCAAAGCCGGCGACAAAGCAGCAGTTCGCCAGCACATCCAGGTGCATATGGACAGCACCCTGCAGCGGTCGCTCAGCGCCTTTCGCCGGCGCATCCAATCCAGTCAAACTCCGGATTTCCCTTGAGCCTTCCGGATTGATTTACACTACATACCCGACTTCTCACTCCCTCGCCCCATCTCAATGCTCGGAAAGGAGGCCACTGAACAAGAATCCCGCATCTCGCCGCATCCCTGATCTCAGCAACCGACACCCTTGCAACCCCTTTCGCAATCGTATGGAGGAAGAAAAATGACCAACAAACTCAGCCGCCGTGACTTTCTCAAGATCGGCCTGTTCGGTGTGAGCGCAGCCGCGCTCAGCCGCTGCGCCCCGCAGACTTCACAAAGCGACGCTGGAGAGACCGGCACAATGGTCTGGTGGCAGCCGATTGACAATCACTATGCTGCCTTTGAATACTTCAAGGGTAAGAACCCCGATTTCCAGAAAAAATACCCCGCCATGCAAGTCGAGCTGGTGGAATATCCCTTCGTGGGCTTCGAAGCCAAGTTCCTGGCAGCCTTTGCCGGGCGCGAAAACGCTCCCGACATCTTCGTCGGGTTGGTTGCACCGTGGGCCGGGTGCGTGGGAGTGGCCGATCCGATGCCCCAAGACCTGGTGGAACTGTGCGAAAAGGAAATCGTAGGCGCTTTCCATAATGTAATGAAGTACCAGGGCACCTGGTACGGCTATCCTGATGGTCCCACCAACGGCCTGGGCAGCATGTTGTACTACAACACCGAGCACTTCGCCGCAGCCGGATTGAGCGGTCCGCCTCAGACAATGGATGAGTTGTACGAATACGCCAAGCTGTTAGCCCAAGTGGATGGCGCCGGTAATGTCACCCGCTCTGGTTTCGCCCACCGCTACAACGATGCCCGCGGCGCCGGCAGCGGCAGCAAGATCATTCCCTTCCTGCATGCTTTTGGCGCGCGCATCTACGACCTGGCCAATAATAAGGCGGAGGGCGTGGCGAACTCCGATGCTGCTATCGAGGCGCTTGTTTTCGCACAGAAGCTGGTGAAAGAAAACCTATCCAGCATTACCCTGGGTATGCCCGAAGCGCAGTTTGCCGCTAATCAGGCCTCCATGTTCTTCCGCGAGTCCTTTATGGTAGGCTGGCTGGCGACGAATGGTCCGGACATTAAGTACGAAGTCTCGCATGTGCCCGGGGCGGTCTCGGATGCCATGGGCGCCACTGGTGTTGTGGACTGGGCCATCATGGTCAACAAGTTTAGCGAGCGCAAAGATGCCGCCTGGGATTACCTCCGCACTGCGGTCGCGACCCAGGAAGGCGACCTGGAAGCCTCCAAGCTCAACGGCTCGCCGGTCGCCTGGAAGTCGAACTGGGATTCAGAGCACATGCAGAGCCGGCGTGATTACAACGCGCTCAAATACGCAGCAGATCACTTCGTGGACGCCCAGTACACACACGCCCGCCACCAGGAGTTGGGCGACCGGCATGCTCTGGCTATCCAGGAGATCCTGCTGCTGCAGAAAGAGCCCAAACAGGCTCTGGATGAGGCTGCCAAGGATATGCAGGCCATTATGGATAAAGGCCCCTGCGGATAAATTGGTTCACGCCAGCATTTCGGGCGTGTCCCCACTTCCTCGAGAGAAAACGAACCATGAAAGCCCTGCCAAGACGCTAACACCGCACCCAGCGGGGCTTTCACCGGAATATCAGTATTCCGCCTTCCCCTGGCTTATGTTTTCTCTCCTCTAACCGGTTCCCCGGTGCGAAGTTTGCGCCGGGGAACCCACCCGGCACGAGTTGCGGAGAACGAAGATCATGCCACCTGGCGCCAGTCCATTACCCCAGAAGCATCGAACAGGATCGAATTCCGCCCCTCGAAGCCTGTGGCGCTATATAGCTGGCGTGCTTACCGGTCACACCCTGGTCGACCGGGAAGCGCGCACCGCATACCTGTTCACGCTGCCGACCTTCATTTATGTTGTCATTATTTTCTTCCTGCCTGCCGGCTATACGCTGCTTCTTTCCACACACAACTGGAACATTTCCGGGCTGGGGCGCTTCGTGGGCATGGCGAACTTTCTCGAGCTGGCGCGCGATTCGGTATTCATCAAAAGCCTCGGCAACACGTTGGTCTTCTCTCTGCTCAGCGTACCTTTCACCCTGCTGTGCGGCCTGCTGGCAGCTCTTGCTTTTCAATCGCGGGTAAAGCTGCCGCTGCGCAGCCTGTTCAAAGCCAGCTATTTCGTGCCGCTGGTAGTTTCGCTGGTGGCTGTAGCTTTCGTATGGAAATGGATGTTTAATCCATCCATTGGTCTGCTCAACAATATCCTGCGCTCCTTGAGCCTCCCGGAGCAAGGCTTTTTGGACGATTCCGGGCAGGTGCTGCCTTCCCTGGCAGTGATGTACGTGTGGGCGCGCCTGGGATTTGCCATGGTGATCTTCATCGCCGGATTGGAGGGCATCTCACAAGATTACTATGACGCCGCCGCCATCGATGGCGCCAGCCGCTGGCAGCAGTTCCGCACGATCACCTTCCCGCTGCTCAACCCGCAGATCATCCTGGTGCTGATCCTGGAAATGATCACCTCGCTGCGCACCTTCGATCTGCCCTACATCGCTGCCCAGGGAGGGCCAGCCAATGCCAGCCGCACGGTGGTGCTGCACATCTACGACTCTGCCTTTCAATATTTTCGCATGGGCAGCGCGGCTGCCGGGGCAATCATTTTATTCTGTATTATCCTGGGGCTGACCCTGCTGCAGCGCCGTCTGTTCTCGCGGCGCATCGAGTATTAGAGGAGAAGCCATGAACTCCCAAAGAGTCCCTCAAATCTCCTCCACCTCCTCACCAGCGCCCCGTCGCACCTCCTGGCTCAGCCGGGGAAAATTATCTGCGCCGCGAGCCAAAGCTTACCTGAGCAAGCTGCTGGTCTTCCTGGCAGCCACGCTGGGTTTGGTAGTGATGCTTTGGCCTCTGGCCTGGACGGTGCTCACCTCACTGAAGCAGCCCCAGGAAGTGCATCGCTTTCCCATCACCTGGCTGCCGGATAACTGGTTCTATTTCCAGAACTATATCGATCTGTTCACCAGGTATCCGATGCCGCGCTGGCTGCTCAACTCTACCATTTTAACAGTTATCTCAGTGGTCTCCAGCCTGTTCTTCTCGGCCATCTCAGGCTATGCCTTCGCCAAGCTGCGATTCCGCGGCAAAGAGTTCCTGTTCGTCTCGGTTATCGCCCTGCTGATGATGCCCCCGGAGATCACCCTGGTGCCGCTCTATCTGATGTTTAATTGGGCCGGCCTGGTAAATACCTACCCTGGCATCATCGGTTCCAACTGGATGAGCGTGGTGGGGGTGTTCATCATGCGCCAGTTCATGGAAACCATCCCCAACGACTATATCGACGCCGCGCGCATCGACGGCGCCAACGAATTCCAGGTCTTCGCCCAGGTGGCGCTGCCGCTTACCGTACCGGGATTCGTCACCCTGGCGGTGCTCAAGACCATACTCTCGTGGAACGATTTTTTGTGGCCGCTGGTGATGGCTACCCGCACCGAGATGATGCCCATCACGGTTGGCATCCAGATCTTCAGCACAGCTTTCTACGTGGAATACACCCTGGTAACCGCAGGCGCGGTAATCTCCATGCTGCCGTTGATTATTATGTTCCTGTTTCTGCAGCGCTGGGTAATGCAGTCGATGATGCTGGTAGGGATGAAGGGTTAAGGCGAATGGCAAGCTTACCGCGAGACTGGAGCCTGCTGCAGCGGCGCCACCGCGCCTTTTGGGAGTGCGCTGAAATCGACCGGCCTCTGGTCGGGCTGACCTACGAGTACTACGTCGATACCGAGCTGGTTGCCGCGGCGATGGGCGACGGCGAGCTGCTCCCCGAGCACATCGACCCCCGCCCGCTGCTGGGCGAATACGATCGCGTGGCAGCCGCCCGCGAGCTTGCTGGCGACGATGTGATTGCTGTGGCTGAGCCGCTGTTGGGCATTCCCTGGCTGGAAGCCATCTGCGGCTGCCGCGTGCTGGTGGCGGATGGCAAAAGCCTTTGGCCTGCCCCGCCAGAAACTCCTCCAGGCGAGATTCGCTTCTCGCAAGACAATCCCTGGTTCCGCAAGCTGCTGCAGGTGATCCAGGCGGTGGTGGCGCAAGCAAACGGACGCTATGCCGTGAGCTTGAGCCATCTGCGCGGCCCATCCGACGTGCTGGTAGCCCTGCTGGGTTCGCAATCCATGTTCTACACCTTCTTCGACCAGCCCGAGCGCATCCACCGGCTGGCAGGACAGGCGGCTGCCGTCTGGCAGCAGGTGGCCCAGGCGCAAACGGCCCTCGTACCAGCTTACCGCGGCGGCTACGCCGTTCGCCAGTTCGGACTGTGGGCGCCGCAGCGCGCCGCCTGGCTGCAGGACGACACCTCCGGGATGATCTCGCTCGGCCAGTACCGACAGCTCTTTCTGGATGCAATCCGAGCCATGTCCATCTTCCCGTACGGCGTACTGCACCTGCACATTCCCTCCCTGCACCTGGCAGAGACTTTCGCGCAGATCGAAGGCGTAAGGGCGATTAACCTCTACTTTGACTCGCCGACCCGCAGCATACAGGATGCACTCCCAACCCTGCGAACGCTGCAAGCCCAGCGCATGCCCTTGATCCTGGCAAAGGATGTGTATGCAGGCTTCAACCTGGATGAGTACGCCGAGATATTGGATGGCCTCTCGCCGCGCGGCCTGAGCGTGCATCTGAAAGCCGAAACACTCGAAGAAGCCCATGCTGTGATGGAGTTCGTGAACCGCTGGGGAGCAGGCAAGGGGCGCCACCAGCATTCCGCCCCCAGGTCAGGGGAGTGAGCGCCATGCTGCGAGCAGTGCTGGTGGATTACGATGGCGATCTTTTCGATCTGATACCGGATGTGCGCCTCGGGATGGAAGCGCGCCTGTCCCAAGTCGGGGCAGAATTCCAGGCGCACCAGCTCCGCAATCAGGAAGAAGTACTGCAAGCCGCCGCACAGGCAGACCTGGTGCTGATCCAGTCGCTGCGCCCGCTGCTCGATGTGGTAGTCATCGAAAATCTGGAACGCTGCCGGGGTATCATCCGGGTGGGTATCGGCTATGACAGTGTAGATGTAGCCGCCGCCACCCTTTCGGGCATTCCGGTGAGCAACGTGGTGGGCTGGTGCGATCACGAGGTAGCCGAGCACGCCTTGGGTCTGATGCTGGACTGCGCCAGGAGGCTCTCGCTGCTGGATCGCAGTGTACGCAGCGGCGAGTGGTCACGCTCCCTGGGGCGTCCGGCACGCCGTGTTTCAGGCAAGACCCTGGGATTGGTTGGCCTGGGGCGCATCGGCGGCATGCTGGCACGCAAAGCGGTAGGGCTGGGACTGCAGGTGCTGGCCTACGATCCGCACCTGCAAGCAGATGAAATTCGCCGTCGCGGAGCACAGGCTGCCAGCCTGGATGACTTGCTGGCAAACAGCGATTTCGTCAGCCTGCACGTGCCGTTGAGCGCCGCGACCCACCGGCTTATCGGCGCCGCCGAGCTGGCGCAGATGAGACCAGGCGCAGTGCTGATCAATACCAGCCGGGGCAGCGTACTGGACGAAGCCGCCTTGTGCGAGGCTCTGGCAAAAGGCCATCTGGGCGCCGCCGGGCTGGATGTCTTTGCCGAAGAACCTCTGCCTGCAAACAGCCCGCTGCGCCGGTTCGAAAACGTGATCTTAACGCCGCACCTGGGCAGCTACTCCCAGGAAGCGGTGGCAGAAATGTATCTTCAGAGCGCCGCCCTGGCTGCCAGGCTGCTGTCCGGTCAGTGGGTGGAGAGCATCGTCAATCCGCAGGTACGCCCGCAGGCCGAAGCTCGCTGGCGCAGCCTGAACGCACAGAGAGGTGGGTAAGCATGCTGTTCCCCAATCCGATTAAAAAAATTATCCAGGAAGGCCGCCTGGCTGTCGGCACCATGATCGTCCAGGTGCGCGAGGCTGCCATTATCCAGCTGTTTGCCCAATACGGTCTCGACTTTGTCTTTATCGACATGGAGCACGGACCCTACTCGCTTGAAACCGCTGCTGATCTGATTCAGGTAGCGCGGCTGGCGGGCGTCGTCCCCCTGGTGCGGGTGGGCGAAACACGCTACCACCAGTATTCAGCCATTCTGGATGCCGGAGCGCTGGGCATCATGACCCCGCGCGTGGAGAGCGTCGAGCAAATTAGGGCTATCAACCGCTTCATGAAGTATCCACCCGAAGGCGAGCGCGGTTTCAGCCGCCTGGCAGCGCACGTAGATTTCGCCGATATCGATTTCCACGATTATGTGAAACAGGCCAACCGCAACATCTTGAACATCATCCAGATCGAGAGCAAGCTGGCGGTAGATCGCCTGGAGGCGCTGATCGCCGAGCCAGGCGTGGACGCCGTAGTGGTAGGTGTAGATGACCTGGCGCTCTCGCTGAACGTGCCCGGCGAAACCCGCAACGGCCTGGTAGAAGATATGCTCGTGCGCATCGTGGAGGCTTGCAACGCCCGGGGTATTCCCTGGGGGCTGCATGTGCCGGACGTAGATCGCCTGGAATACTGGATTGGACACGGCATGCGGCTGGCAATCTATTCATCCGATATCTGGATGCTGCAAAAAGCACTGCGCACGGACGTGCAGCGTTTACGCAGCCACTCCACGCGGGCAAGTTCGCCGCTCACACAGCTTCCCGGATAAGAGCCCATGGCCAATTTTCCCACTTTTCACGACCCCAACAGCCCCATCAGCGGCAAACAGCGCGTGCGCCTGGCGCTCAGCCATACCGAACCTGACCGGGTGCCTGTCTGGGAGCTTGGTTTCCACAACGAAGTAGCCCGGCGCATTATGGGGCGCGAGCTGCTGCTGCCAGCCGGCGGCGGGCGTACCCCGCGTGCTGTGCTTCTGGCCAACGCCGCCGGTCGAGAAGCTCGCCAGGCGGTCATCAAGCGCATCGTCAGCGACACGATGGAGTTTTACCGCTTCATGGGCTACAACCTCGTGCGCCTGCGCCCCACCGATTTCCTCACTCCCTTTGCCTTCGGCTCGGGCAACTGGTCGCCCAACGCGCTGCTGGAGGTGAGCATCCGCCCGGATGGGCCAGACGCCTGGCTGGTGGAGCACCCCCTGGGATTTTGGTCACGCCATGTGTACAACGACGAGAGCGAGACGCTCGCTGACGCCGACGACTGCATCAAGCAGGGTGGGCTGGCTGAGCTGCGCCGCTATGTCGAAATCCTCGAAAGCCGCCCGGTGGATTTAAGCCTGGAGCTGCTCCAGGACGCACTTGATGGTATCCGCCAGGCTGTGCAGCATCCTGCCGCCAAAGATATCTTTGTATTGGGCTGGGGCGACGTTTGCTACCCAGGCTCCGCGGCTCATGTGGTAGTTTTCCTGGAAGCAATGGTAGCCGACCCGGAGCTGGTGCACCGCTATATGGAAGCCACCACCCGCGGCGTGGTTGCCCTGGTGCAGGCCCAGGCAGCATTGGGCGTGGATGGCATCACCGGCGGTAACGATTGGGCTTTCAAGAGCGGGCCAATGTTTTCCGTTCGCCACCTGCGCAGCCTGATCGCCCCATACCTGAAACGCATTGTCGACGCCGCCCACGCCGCCGGGCTGCCTTACATAAAACATATCGATGGCGATATCCGCACCCATCTGCCGGTACTGGTGGATGAGGTGGGTATCGACGGGCTGCACGCCATCGAGCCGGAATGCAACATGGATATCTTCGAGCTTAAGCAGCGCTATGCCAACCGCCTTGTCCTGATGGGCAACCTGGAATGCGACTTACTGGCGCGCGGCACACCGCAGGAGATCGAAGCGCAGGTGAAGCGGTTGATGCAGCAAGTAGCTCCGGGAGGAGGCTTTGTCTTCAGCACTGCCAACTCGGTGCTCATGGGCGTACCGCTGGAAAACCTTGAAGCGATGCTGCGCGCCGCCCATCGCTTCGGGCGCTACCCCATCCGGATGGGTTGAGGCCGCGCTTTCATGAAAGCCGACTTGCTCGCCTGGGCTGCTGGACAGCAACCCGCCAGGCTGATTTCCAAAGAGACCCTCAATCACCCGGAGCTGATCGAGCTGGTTAGTGGGCTGGATGTATACCACCAGACGCCCGAAGCCTACCGGCGCGCCTACCAGGCGTTGGGCATCGATCTGGTGAATCGTGTGCCTTTGGAAAACGCACCGCTGCCCACCCCGCCCGGTAACACCCGTCGCCACCCGCAGCAACCTTATGACTATGCGCATCTTGGCGTGTACGACACGGTGATGCGCCACACATATGCCTGCGCCGCACCGGAAGATATTTGGGAGCTGGAGGTTGCCTCCCTGAGCTACGAGGATCTGCTCACCCCTGCACCGCACCCTTGCCAGGCCGGCGATGCTGCCGCCCGCCAGGCGTACCTGGACACGGTTGGCCTTTACTACCCCATGTTGTACACCACACTATTTATGTGGGCCGTGGAAGTGCTTGGCTGGGAGGTTTTCCTGCTGGCTGCGGCGTTGGAACCCAGGCGCTTTCACGATCACTTCCTGGCGCCCTGCGCCATCAAATCCCGCCAGATTGTGGCCGAGCTGGCGCAAAGCGATTCGCCTTTTGTTTTCGTCCACGACGACCTGGCATCAGCCAGCGGGCCGGTGTTCCGCCCGTCCTGGTACGATGAATACATCTTCCCCCACTATCCGCACATCTTCTCTCCGGCGAAACAAGCCGGGAAGAAGATTATATTGGTGGCGGATGGCAATATGACGCGCTTCTTGCCGCGCCTGGTGGAGGCTGGTGTGGATGGATTGATGTTCGAAAGCCCCGCCACCCCGCTGGCAGCAGTCATCGAGCACTTCGGCGCTCCGGGGCAGTTCTTCATTGGCGGCATCTCGACCACAGCACTGACCTTAGGCACGCCTGACGAGGTGCGCCAAAGCGTGTTCCAGGTGGTCAAGCAGGCCGGCGGGTGCCCCGGGTTTGCCCTGGCAAGCGGTGGTGGGCTGCACGACAGCCTACCGGTGGAGAACCTGGAGGCCTACTTCGATGCTCGCGCCGAAGTGGGTGCCACTCCCCACGACTGGCGCACCTGCTGCACCAATCCGTCGTAAACGAAACGAATACTCGCCCGTGGCAAAGAAAACCGATTCCAGCGGGATGACTACTTCTCAGCCAACAGCTCCCTGCGCAGCACCTTCCCCACCGTAGACTTCGGCAAGCTCTCGCGAAACTCAATGAACTTGGGCAGTTTATAGGCAGCCAGCTTCTCACGGCACCAGGTGCGCAGCTGCTCCTCACTGGCAACCTCGCCTTCGCGCAGCACGATCCAGGCCTTGACGGCCTCACCCTGGTGGGCATCCGGCACCCCACCTACACATACCTCCGCCACCGCCGGGTGGGTAGCCAGCACTTCTTCGACTTCACGCGGCCAGACCTGGAATCCGCTTGGCTTGATCAAATCCTTTTTTCGGTCAACAATAAACAGGTAGCCGTCGGCATCCAGGTAGCCCAGGTCGCCTGAGTACAGCCAGCCATCCCGGATCATGTTGGCAGTCTCGACCGGATTCCCCCAGTAGCCCTGCATCATAGAAGGAGTCTGGAGGCAGATCTCACCAACTTCTCCAGGCGCCAGCCAGCCTTCGCCAGTCTCAGGATCGCCGATGCGCACCACCATATCTGGTGTCGGCACGCCGGTCGAACCCGGTTTGTACACGCCTGTCGGTGGTATGCAGACCGCTGAACACATCGTTTCGGTCATCGCATACGCTTCGATCATCTTGCCGCCAGTGATCGCCTCGAAGCGCCGTTTGGTCTCTTCCATCAAAGGCGCCGCGCCAGAAATGCACAGCTTGATCGAGCGAAAATCGTACTTGCCCGCTTGCACATCCGGATGATTCAGCAGCGCGCTGAATAGGGTCGGTACTCCTGGCAAAAAAGCTGGTTTAACTGCCCGAATGGTAGCCAGCACATCAGCCAGATCACGCGGGTTCGGAATCAATGCCAGGCGATTGCGCCCAATCAGACCTGAGCACATCGCGCCGACATTACCATAGACATGAAACAGCGGCATGGTGAGCATGATGAGGTCATCCCAATCCGCCAGCAATCCTGTAAACCAGGCGTGCAGCTGCATGCCGGTTGCCAGCAGCGCGCGGTGCGTGCCAGCCGCAGCTTTAGGTATGCCCGTGGTGCCGCCGCTGAAAAACAAAGCTGCAAGATCCCCACTCTCCACACGCACATCCGGTGGTGGGCTGCCGGCATGCTTGCGCAGTAGATCGCTCCACCAGAAATCGCCAGGCTGCAAAGTGATCGTATGCCCCTCTTTCTTTTCTTTCAACAGCCCAAAGAGCAAGCCCAAGGGGAAGGGAAGCTCATCCTTGATGCGCACTGCGATCACCCGCCGTAATTTCGTCTTCGCCTGGATCGACTTGAGCTTATCGTAGAAAGGCGTCAGCACCACAGCGGTTTCCGCGCCGCTGGTCAGCAGGGTGTGTTCCAGCTCGCTGGGCGTGTACATCGGGTTCATCGGCGCAGCAATCGCGCCAATCGCCCATGCGCCAAACTGACCGATCATACTGGGCGGCGTGTTGGGCAAGAGCAGAGCTACCCGGTCTCCTTTGCGTACTCCCATTTCAACCAGGGCTGCTCCAAACGCGTCAATCGAATGCACGAACTCTGATAGTGAGATCTGCCGGCCTTTAAAAATGAGGATCTTATGATCAGGGCGCTCAGCCGCCGCCCGGCGCACGACATCCAGGAGGGTCGTTTCTGGATACGGCTCAAGGCTGGCAGGCACCGCAGGGTTGTACGCCTGCAACCAGGGCTTAAACTGTTCAGAGTGAATTGTGTCCTCGCTCATTGGGTTTCCCGCTTTCCAGGCTAAAGCCTGACTTTCACACCTCGTCACTGGTAACTTATCTTGCTGCGGGTCGAACGATGCTTGCCGGCGTGCCGTTGAATGACGCAGATATTGACGTTATGAACCAAACCCCCATAAACATGTCGAAACCATCTTTGATGAGTGTATAACAAATTTCAGCAATATACAAGACTATGCTTCGCGTTTCGATCTTCGGTTACGGACTGATTCTCGAGCTGCTCAGTCGCCGATCGTTTTAAACCCCATCCACCTGTATCGCCCCCACCTTCTCAATGTTCTGTCTCCTCCCTACCTTCTGCGCGTCATCCTTCTCAGTGCCTCAGTGATACCGCCGGCAATGCTTGGCACGATGCGCAGCACATCGCCTGGTTCAAGCCGAGTCTCCAACCCGGTCAAATCTTTGATGTGCGTATCGTTTACAAACAGGTTGACGAAGGGGCGCAGCTTCCCCTTTGGGTTGACCAGGTGAGGACGCAGGCCTGGATGCCGCTCCAGCAAGGCATCCATGGCCTGCGCCGCAGTTCCTGCTTCCACCCGCAATTCGCTTGCACCACCGGTATACGGCCGGTACGGCGCTGGTATCAGGATCAGCGCCATATCGCCTATCCGATCACCTCTTTCAGAGCCTTCTGCAAAATTTGCAATCCCTGGTTAATCTGCGCTTCGCTCACCACCAGCGGCGGTATCCAGCGAATGGTATTGTCCCACGGGCCGCAGGTCAGCAGCAGCAGATTTTGCTCATAGGCGGAGTGCACGATTGCTTTCGCAGTTTGCTTGTCAGGCTTGTGTGTGGCGGGATCGCGAAACTCGCTGGCGATCATCAGCCCCAGCCCGCGCACGTCGCCCATCACAGGGTACTCCTCTTGCAAGTGCCGCAGCCCGGTGATCAGCTGCTCGCCGCGCTGGCGGGCATTTTCAAGCATGTTGTCGCCCTTCATCGCCTGGATGGTGGCTGCAGCCGCAGCGGCGGCCACCGGATTGCCTCCGTACGTACCGCCGTGCGAACCGGTTGCCCACTTTTTCATCAGCTCCATGCGGCTGAACACGCCCGAAATAGGCATACCTGAGCCCAATCCTTTGGCAACCGTGATGATATCGGGAAGGATGCCGAAATGCTCGAACCCAAACCATTGCCCGGTGCGCCCAAATCCCGACTGGATCTCGTCGGCGATCAGCAGGATATTGTGCTGGTCGCAGATCTGGCGCAAGCCACGCATGAAGCTGGCGGGTGGGATCACATAGCCGCCCTCGCCCAAAACCGGCTCAATCAGCATGGCGGCGGTTTCTTGAGGCGAGGTCTGGGTGATCAGCAGGTACTCCAGCTCTTCCAGGCACCAGCGGCTGGTTTCTTCCTCCGACCAGCCATAGCGGTAAGCGTATGGGAATGGCGCCACGAACACACCCGACATCAGTGGTTGGTAGCCCAGGCGGTAGATGGTCTTGGAGGTGGTCAGCGACATGGTGCCGACCGTACGCCCGTGAAAACTGCCTTGAAAAACGATGATGTTTGTGCGTCCGGTCACCTGCCGCGCCAGCTTGATTGCCCCCTCTACCGCCTCAGCTCCAGAGTTGCTGAAAAAATAGCCGTCAATCTGCGGCGGCAGAATGGTGCGCAGTTCGCTGGCAAGCTGCAGCAGCGGCTCGTGCAGCACGATATTTACCTGACCGTGCAGCAGCTTGCCTGCCTGCTCGCGCACTGCCTGCACAACGTGCGGGTGGCAGTGACCGGTATTGGTCACACCGATGCCGCAGGTAAAGTCCAGGTAAGCCGTGCCTTGTTGATCATACAGGTAGCAGCCCTCGCCGCGCGCTGCCACGATGGGGGTATAGTGTGTCCAAACCGGCGATAGATGCTGGAGGAAAGCTTCCAAATCCGTCATAGGTGCTCCAATCTAAGCGGGTAAGTGGCTGGCAGCCCATTCGATACCGATAGCAGCCAGCTTATCGTGTGTAGGCAATCCGTCAGGCGTCCAGCCGACGTTCTGGTAGTATGCATCCAGCACCAGCTCGAACTGCCCGGGGTCGAGGGCGTAACCTGCCGTCGGGCCGGTACCCTGCAGCGCCTTAAAGAACTTCTTGGGTAAGCGGTCCTGCTTGCGGGCCAGGCCTTCACGCGCATTGAAAACGCGCATCAGGTTGAGGCGCCGCTCGCCGGCTTCAACCAGCTCATCCAAAGTGACATCCCAGCCCGTCACCGCGCGCACAAACTCCACGATCTCCGCCGGGCCATACAGCGTCCATGCCGGCCCCCACACGAACTGGCACAGTTCCAGTGTATCCAGCAGGCTGTAGAAGATTTGCGTCCTGGCAGCAAAGCGGATCTTTTCCGCATCCAGACTGCCCGGCTCAGGCGGCTGAGTCAATCCCAGCAGCGCCAGGCGTTCGGCATACAGCGGTGCAATCTCGCCCTCGTACATCGGGTCATGCTCTGATGACTGGTGGTCGGCGCCGAACGGGTTGACGGCGTAGATCAGTCCCAGGGATTTCTTGGCCTGCGGCATGTGCGCCGGCGCTTCGGAACCTTTGACCGTCACCAGGCAGTCCTCAGCGGCAGGCCCCCAGGCATGGGCAGCGCGCTGCGAGCCTTGGGCCAGCACCTGCCCCAGGGCACCCGAGCCGGTCACCATCAGGCGCAGCGCTGCCAGCATAGCTTCGGCATCGCCGAATTTCAGCTCCAGCCCGCCGGTGTGTTCCCGATTGATGATGCCTTTCTCGAAGCATTCCATGGCAAAGGCTATCGTCGCCCCGGCAGCGATGGTATCCACACCGTATTCGTTGCAGATCTGGTTTGCCAGGGAAACCGCCGCCAGGTCGCTGACCGCACAATAGGAACCGAAAGTGCCCAGCGTCTCGTACTCCGGACCGCCGTAGTGCGCATCCACCAGGTAGCTGCCTTCCTTTACCTCCACCACCCGTTTGCAGCGTACCACACAGGCATAGCAAGTATCGTTTCCCTTCAGTATCGTTTCCGCCATCACTTCCCCCGAAATCGGGTCGGCGTTCTCGAACTGGCCCTCGTTGTAGTTGCGGGTGGGCAGCGAGCCGATCGTGTTTTGGAAGATCACCACGCCGGCTGTGCCGTATTTGTTCAACCCTTCCACATCCGGGTTCTCCGGCATCAGTTTGGGGCCGGCCTTGTTGAGCGCGGTGACGGCCTTCGAGTCGAACACCTTCACTCGCTGCTTGCCGCGCACCACGATAGCCTTGAGGTTCTTGGAGGCCATGACCAGGCCCATGCCGGTGCGCCCGTTGTTGCGGTTGGACATATTCACCAGGCTGGCGAAGCGCACTCCTTGCTCCGCAGCAATGCCGCACTGCATGATCTCCGCTTTATGGTCTCCCACCTCTTGTTTGAGTATGGCATCCACCTCGCCGGTGATCTTACCCATCAGGTGCGAGGCATCGTGCAATGCAGCCTCCCCGTGCAGGATGGACAGATACACCGGTTTTGGAGAGCACCCGCGCAGCACCACCCCGTCGAAGCCGGCAAACTTCAGCTCAGCCGGGAAAAAACCGCCCGCTTGCGAGTCGCCGATCGCCCCGGTAAGCGGTGATTTGGCATTGGCATTGATGCGGCTCTGCCCAGAAATGGGCACCCCTGTGGTTACGCTGGTCATCAAAGCCAGCACGTTTTCCGGGCTGAGCGGGTCGGCGCCTTTCGGTGTATCGCGCAGCACATAGTACATACCCATGGCGCTGCCGCCCAGGTAGGTGCGGTAAAAACTTTCCGGCGGCGTCTCGACTTCCAGTTTGCCGTTGGTCAGGTCAACATGTAGAATTCTTCCCGTATAACCATAAGCTGTTCCCGTCATCGTCTACTCCTTAAGAATATCCTGTACTCCTTCGGAATGTCTTTTATTCCGCTCGGATTGTTCTCATTCCGCTCAGTTTGTACTCATTCCGCTCGGAATGTACTCATTCCGCCAGCTCTTGAATCCCATATGGAAAACCGTATTCCGCCATTTTACCCAGGAATGGCAGCGGGTCAAAGGCTTCGGGCCCCAACACCCCGGAACCCTTCCAGATACCGTGCTCCAGCAAATCCCAGCCGATGACGGCGTTGAAGGCAGTCTGGGCGACCACCGCCTGGCAGCCCCACCGCCGCATGCATTCGGCATTGTCTGCCACCTGGTACATGTATACCTGGCGCGGCTTGCCGTCCTTGGTGCCCTTCACCCATGTGCCGGCGCAGGTCTTGCCGCTCATACGGTCGCCCAGGTGGGCAGGATCGGGCAGACAGGCTGCTACCACATCGCGCGGTGCCACCATCAACCCCTTTACCTTAACCGGCTCCTTGCTGTCCAGCCCCAGCATGTGCAGCGTCCTGAGTACATTGATGAATTGGTCACCCAATCCATACTTAAATGTCACCCGCTTGCACTTGACCCAGCGCGGGATCAGCAGCACTTCTTCGTGCTCAACATTGACCACTTCCACCGCTCCGATGCCGTCCGGGAAGGTGAAAACCTCTGGCTCGGAAAACGGCGCGGTCGTGAACCAACCGCGTTCTTCTTCCCAGATCACCGGGGGATTCAGGCATTCTTCGATGGTCGTCCAGATCGAAAAGCTAGGCGCAAATTCGTATCCCTGCACCTGCAGATTGGCTCCGTCGCGCACACCGATCTCGTCAATCTCATCGAAGAGATGGTCCTGGGCATATCGGGCAAACACATCCGACATTCCCGGTTCGACACCTAGACCAACGAGCGCCAGGATGCCCTTCTGCTCCCACAGGTGGGCGCGCTCGAACTGGTAATCACCCAGCATCACGCCGGTGCGCCGGTAAGGCTCGCGGGGGTGAGGCTCGGAGAGCGTCATTGCCAGGTCCATGTAATTACAGCCGTACTCGTATGCTGCATCAAAAATTGGCACGTTGTAGATTGGATCGACCGCATTCATGATCAGATCGGCATGGTGCTTGCGCGCCAAATCGATGATCATGTCTTTGTTGCAGGCGTCCACAAATTCAGCCGGGTAGCGGTCTGAGTCACCCATGCGGGCCTGCACCGCCTGAGCGCGCGACAGGTTGTAATCCGCCAGCACAATTTTCTCCGCCCAGGTGCGAGGCCGTACGATGCTGGCAAGGGCTTCACCCACCCCGCCAACACCAATGATTAAGACTCTCATACAATCCTTCCTTGGTTATACTGGATTATGGCCAGTTGTCGGTAGGTTCTCGGATTGCTGTGTGAGTGATGGGCGATTCATTCACCTCCCTTAATTTCAGTCCAAACCCGATCCCACAGGGCCGTAGCCTCGCCCAAATCCTGGATTGGCTGGCCGTTCTGGATATCTGCAGCAGATGGGTTGGTAGCAGGGAAGCTCATATAGGCTTCGTACGCCTCCGGGTCGGATGTTTTCAACAAATCCAACGCTCCTTGGTTCGGATTGGAGTAGGGGAATTCGGCGGTAATCAGGATGCTGGCCTCGGGCTTCAGGATGTAATTAATGAACTCATGTGCTGCTTGTACGTGTGGTGCGCCCTTGGGGATGGCAAGGTTGTCATACCATAAGCCGCAGCCTTCCGCCGGGCACATGTACTGGATGTTCTCATTCTCAGAATGGGCGATAGCTGCCTCGCCATTCCAGGTCATGCCCAACCACACCTCGCCAGACAGCAGGGCGGTTTTTGGGCTGTCGCTGTCGAACAAGCGCACGTTTGGCATCAGCTCGGCAAAACGCGCTTTGGCCTCTTCCAATTGAGCCGGATCAGTAGAATTCTTCTCATATCCCAGGATGAGCAGGCACATACCGATCACCTCGCGCTCATCGTCCAACAGCACGACCTTCCCCGCATATTCCGGATCCCATAGGTCACTCCAACTGGTCAAGGGCCTGGTCACCTTTTCAGCGTCATATACCATACCTACCGTGCCCCACTGATATGGAACCGAATACTTGTTGCCGGGATCGTAGCTCAGGTTTTTGAATGTATCGCCGATGTTCTTGTAGTTCGGTATCTTCGCCAGGTCGAGTGGTTCAAGCATGCCCTGCTTGATCATGATTGCGACAGTGTAATCTGAGGGGATGACCACGTCATAGCCTGCCGCACCCGCCTGCAGTTTGGCAAGCATCTCCTCATTCGAGGAATAGGTGTCATAGTTCACCTTGATCCCGGTCTCCTCGGTGAAACCATCCAGCAGCGCTTGTGGGATGTACTCCGACCAGGCAAACAGATTTACTTCCTTAGCTTCGGCTTCTGAGCCGCCCCCGCTGCAGGCTGCCAGCAGCAGCGCCAGCAGCGTACATACTGCAACTATCCGGTAGATCTTCATCTCTGCCTCCTTAGGTGGTGAATATGGAATGATCTGTGAGCTGGTGCAGCCGGTCTCGGCATTCCCAACGCCCTCCCAATTGAATTCGCGCCGGCGGAGCTACCGCTGGCGGCTTTGCACGATTTGCCCGATCAACAGCACCAGAAATACAGTGGCTACCCAGATAGTGGACAGCGCATTGACTTCCGGCGTTACCGCGAAGCGCACCATCGAGAAGATACGCAGCGGCAGCGTGGTTGAGCCTGGCCCTGCAGTGAAATAAGTGATCACGTAATCATCCAACGAAAGCGTCAATGCCAATAATGCGCCGGACAGCACACCCGGTAAGATGGTTGGCAGCGTCACACGGGAAAAAGTGGTCAGTTCGTTGGCGCCCAGGTCCATGGCAGCTTCTTCGATGGATTTATCGAAGCCGTGCAGCCGGGCGCGCACCACCAGGGTGACGAATGGGATGCTGAAAGCAATGTGAGACAGGGTGATCGTCCCCAGACCCAGGCGCACGCCCACCAACGAGAAGAATACCAAAAGTGAAATCCCCATGACCACCTCTGGGATGATCACCGGGATGTAGAGCGCCGACTCGGTCAGGGTATATCCTGGGAAGCGGTAGCGCTGCAATGCCAGCGCCGCCAGAGTACCGATAATCGTAGCAACCAGGGTAGAAACCAGGGCTATGGTCAATGAGTTGCGCACTGCCAGCAGGATCTGCTGGTTGCGGAACAGCTCCTGGTACCACTGGAGGGAAAATCCTTCCCAGGAAACGTTCAACTTCTGTTTGTTGAACGAGAAGATAATCAACAGCAAAATGGGCAGGTAAATATACGCATAAACCAGCGACGAGAATAACCTCAGCCAGATAGAAGGCTTCTTCTCGCTCATACGAGCAAATCCTCGCTGAAGCCGACCTTACGGGTGTAATACATCGTCATCGCCAGCGTAAAGAACATCAACACCATGGACGCTGCCGCGCCAAAAGGCCAGTCTCGAGCGGTGAGGAACTGGTTGCGCACCAGGTTGCCGATCAGAATCGTCTTTGCACCGCCCATTAGATCGGGCACCACAAACATTCCCATGGCAGGGATAAACACCAGAATTGAGCCGGCAGTAACGCCGGGCAGGCTGAGCGGAAGAGTCACACGCAAAAAAGATGCCAGCGGTCGTGCGCCCAGGTCAGCCGCAGCTTCCAGTTGGGCATTCTCGATCTTCTCCAGCGAAGTGTACAAGGGCAGAATCATAAAAGGCAGGAATTCATACACCATCCCGATTAGAACAGCGGTAGGTGTGTACAGGATATCCAGAGGTATCTTGATGATCCCCAGGTTGAGTAAGAAGGAGTTCAATAAACCTTCGGTGCGCAAGATCATGATCCAGGCATATATCCGGATGATGAAATTTGTCCAGAACGGCACCAGAATTAGAAAGAGCAGCACATTTCGCTGCCGCGCCGGAACCCTGGCAATGTAATATGCCAAAGGATATGCAATCAACAGCGAGATGAACGTGGTTGCTGCACCAACGCTAATGGAATACATCAAGACGCGCAGGTACAGCGGATCGAAAAGGCGGGTGTAGTTATCCAGGTTCAAGCGATAGACCACATCGCCATACGTCCCGCGCGTCATAAAGCTGAGCACCCCCACCATCAGCATTGGCACGATCATGAACACCAATAGATAAATGGCGGTGGGCGCAATCAAGGCCAAACCCTGAGCTGTGCTGCTTTCTCTCAAGGCAGCCAGTGAAAATCGCTTTGTGTGTATTTTGGCAGCTTGAACGCCTGTGCTCATCTCAATCCTCGGGAAGGATCAAAACATTCTCAGGAAAGAGATTCGCCCAAATCTCTTGACCGGGTAGAAAGTAAGCCCTGGGATCCAGCGTTGAGATCTTGTTCTGCTCCCAGGCATTGAGGCGGATGCCGCCTGCCAGTTCCAGCAGCACATGGGTATTCGAGCCGATATAGCTCGTATGGATCACACGCCCTTTGAAACTATTGCTGCCAAAGGCCGGCTCCTGGGCAATACGAACTTTTTCTGGGCGAATGGAGACCGCCACTGTCTGCCCCGGCGCGAGGTTGCCAACCGCAAGGCCCGATATCTGTGCGCCCAGGGCCGGGACGTTCACCTTTGCTCCCTGATCATCAACCGCCAGCATCTCGCCGGAAAAGAAGTTGGCCTGCCCGATGAAGTCGGCTACAAAGCGGCAGTTAGGGCGCTCGTAAATCTCCACCGGGGTGCCGGTTTGCAGAGCTTTGCCGCGGCTCATCACCGTGATGCGGTCCGACATGGTCAGCGCTTCTTCCTGATCATGGGTCACGTAGATGAAGGTGATGCCCACCTGCTCCTGCAGTATTTTCAATTCGATCTGCATCTCTCTGCGCAGTTTGAGGTCCAGCGCGCCCAGAGGCTCATCCAGCAGCAGCACTTTAGGGCGTTTTACCAGGGCACGCGCCAGGGCAACGCGCTGCTGCTGCCCGCCGGATAGCTGTTTGGGTTTGCGCCGCTCCATGCCCGTTAGCTTGACCATTTCCAGGGCTTCGCCTACGCGGCGGTTGATCTCAGCAGACTGCGTCTTATCCATCTCCAGGCCAAACGCTACATTTTGGAACACGCTCATGTGCTGAAACAGCGCATAGCTCTGAAAGACCGTATTCACCGGGCGCAAGAATGGTGGGATGCGCCCCATCGGCTTGCCATCGATCAGCACCTCCCCGCTGCTGGGCCATTCGAAGCCTGCAATCATGCGCAGCGAGGTGGTCTTCCCACATCCGGAGGGCCCCAGCAGGGAGAAAAATTCCCCATGCCGGATCTGCAAATTTACATGATCAACTGCGGTGAGTTCGTTCCCCTCGGGGGTGGCAAACCGCTTGACCACATCTACAAGCTCAATGACGAATTCGCTCATCTTGATCTCTGCGGTGTGGGGCTAATGTGCAGCAGGCTGCAGAACCGAGTTGATTTCTAACAACACATCTTCCAGCCGGTCAAGCACGGCATCGATTTGCTCATATGTGATCACCAACGGCGGCTCGATACGGATGGTGTGAGCGCTGGTCAGCGTGCCAGCAACCAGCACGCCGCGCTTGAACAACCCGGCTGCAACCTTATAGC
This sequence comes from Anaerolineales bacterium, assembly GCA_041736465.1. Classification (GTDB taxonomy): domain Bacteria; phylum Chloroflexota; class Anaerolineae; order Anaerolineales; family UBA4823; genus JAJUJL01. The sequence goes on from JBGSTO010000266.1 coordinate 21,301, forward strand.
CATTTTCCGAGTCGTGGAAGTGCAACCCGATCAGCAAGCCTTTGCCGGTTACATTGGCGAAGATGTGGGCATATTGGGCTGCCAGGGCCTGCAGCCTGGGGATCAAATATCCGCCCTTCTCGGCCGCGACTTCCCACAAGCGATCGCGCAGGGTGACGTGAATGGCAGCGATAGCTGCGCTGCATGCCAGCGCACCCCCACCCGTGGTAGTGGTGTGGATGAAAGGATTGGGCGCCATCATGCGCTGCCAGATTTCCTCTGTGGAACAAAAGGCGCTCACCGGCATCACCCCCCCGCCCAGCGATTTAGCCGCTGCCAGAATATCGGGCTCGACACCCCAATGATCTACCCCCCACAGCTTGCCGGTGCGTCCCATGCCGGTCTGCACCTCATCGGCGATCAGCAAAGCCCCATACTGGCGGGTAGCTTGCCGGATGCGCGGCCAAAAATCATCCGGCGGAACGATCGCCCCGGCCTCCCCCTGAATCGGTTCCATCAGCACTGCTGCAATCTCAATGCCTACGCTTTTACAGATTTCTAACTGCCGCTCCACTGCCTCGGCATCTCCAAAAGGCACGTGATACACCGGCCCGCCATATAAAATACCCGCCGGTTGGCGGTAATCTGCCTTGCCCATCATGCTCAAAGAGCCCATCGTTTTTCCATGAAAGCCTTTTAGCGCCGCAATGAAGCCCGGTTTGCCGGTATACATTTTTGCCAGCTTGATCGACCCCTCGATCGCCTCCGTACCTGAGGCGGCAAAGAATGAATATTTGATATCACCCGGAGTGATCTGCGCCATCAGCCGCGCCAAAACGCCTCGCAGCGGGTCGATCAGTTCCTGGCTGGGCATTGGCGTGCGCGCGAGCTGGGCGCGCACCGCCTCGACCACTTCTGGATGGCCCCAGCCCAGGTCCATCATGCCGTAGCCGCCCAGGCAGTCAATGTACTCACGGCCCAGTACATCCTGAAAAACTGCGCCCTTTCCGGTCCACTCAGTTGCCGCCCAATCGCCTGCCTCGGTAACCGCTTTGCGGTATCCGAGCCAGCCGCGGTTGAAGTGTTCGGCAAAATTGTATTGGGATTCCTCGATGATGCGCTTGCCTTCCTCATCCGAAACAACTGGTTTTTGAATAAGTTCGAGCCAGCGTCCTGCGTAGGCCTGGGCATCGTTCAGTGATTGCGCCATACACATATCCTTCCTGAGTACTGCTTACGATTCAGACTCCTGTTGGTCTTGAGAGGTGAGCGGCACCCGCCACTGGTAGACATCTTTGAGCCGGATCGGCACAATGGAGGTGGTGGTTTTGCGCACACCCGGCAGCTTGCCTATGAACTCGGTTGCCAGTGCGTACACCTCAGCATTATCGCGTGCCACAACCTGGGCGCTGACGTCACGCTCGCCAATCGAGCAAGCCACGTAGGTGACGTTTTCATGCTCTGCCAGCTGCCGGGCAACCTGATTGATCAGGCCTGGCTCGACTTCGATAAACACATCGGCAATAATGGTGTATCCAAGCGCTTCCGGGTTGACGACTGCGCTGATCTTGATCACATCGTTATTAATCAAACGCTCGATGCGATAACGCACCGAGCGCTCTGTAATACCAATCTGGCGGGCTATTTCCGACGCCGCCATGCGTCCATCTTCGAGCAGCAGGTTGATGATCTTGCGATCGATCGTGTCGATTTTCGACATGCACCATTCCTCGACTTCCGTTATCTACAATAATGTTAGCATTTATTTCCGAAACCGTCAAGAAAAAACTACTCGCTGCTTTCCTGTGTCAGGCGATGGGCGATCACAATCGGGATAAATGTGATCAGTATGACAACAATCGCGACTACATTGGTAACAGGCCGGTCGCGCGGGCGCACCAGCTGACTGAAAATCCAGATTGGCAGCGTCGACTGCTGTCCGGCAGTAAAGGTCGTCACGATCACTTCGTCGAAGGAAAGCGCGAACGCCAGCATCCCACCTGCCAGCAGCGCTGTGGCGAGATTCGGAAAAATCACGTAGCGAAATGTTTGCCAGCCGTTAGCCCCCAGGTCCATGGAAGCTTCGACTTGCGAGTTTCCAAAGCGGCGAAAACGAGCAATGACATTGTTGTAAACAACCACCACACAAAATGTAGCATGCCCGATAACAATCGTCCAAAAGCTGAAGGGTATATTCCCCAGGCTGATGGCAGAGCGCAGCGCAATGCCGGTAACGATGCCCGGCAGCGCCAACGGGAGCAGCAGCAGAAAAGATACCGCTTCTTTTCCGAAGAAACTTTTGCGGGCAACCGCGGCAGCAGCCAGAGTCCCCAGCACCAGAGCCGCCAGCGTGGCGATGCTTGCCACCTGCAAAGAAAGCCGCAGCGCTTGCCAGAAATCCGTTCGGCCCATGGTCACACCAAACCACTTGAGCGTCAGCCCGGGTGGAGGAAAGCTGTAGGTGGCTTCTTCGGTCGTGAAGGCATACAGAAGAATAATTAACACCGGGATGTGCAAAAAGAGCAGCACCAGCCATGCACTGATGGCAACCGGCAGGGGAGCTTTTTCGCCCCCGGCTTGCGGAGTGTTCATATTCGCCTCCTGTACTTACAGTGCCTCAAAAGCACCCAACCTGCGGGCAATCAGCAGATAAACAATCATAATGACAATTGGGATCATCGTAAAAGCGGCTGCCAGGGGGATGTTGCCAGATGTGCCCTGGTGGGAGAGCACAACCTGCCCGATAAAAAAGCTGGAATTCCCAAGCACCGAGGGCACGATGAAATCGCCTAACGTCAGTGAGAAGGTGAAAATCGAGCCTGCAATCACGCCAGGAAAAGCCAGCGGAAGGATGATGTTCCAGGCAGTTTGTAATGGCCGCGCACCCAGATCGCCGGAGGCTTCCAGCAGCGATTTCGGCACCCGCTCCAGCGCAGCATGAATGGGTAAAACCATGTACGGCAGCCACACATACGTAAAGACGATAAATATTCCAATCGGTGAAAGCGAGAGCGATGACCCGCCGATGACCGGGTTGGCGAGCAAGGCATCCAGCAAGCCTTGCAGCCCGGCGTGGCTGATAAACCATGAAAGGATGCCCTCCTTCGCCAGGATCAACTTCCAGGCATACACCCGTACCAGGTAGCTTGACCACAATGGCAGGAGCATAGCCAGGTAGAGAAATCCTTTCAGGCGCGCTGAAGCGTAACGAGTCATAAAATATGACAGGGGAAATGCGAGCAGGATCGTCGCCATCGTGACTGCCAGCGCCATTCCAGCGGTGCGCAGTACGATGTCCATGTTCGAAGGCGTAAAGAGCTGCAGGTATGTGGACAGGGTAAATTGGCGCACCACCAGCCCGGTGAATCCATCCAGGTAATAAAAACTGTTAACCAGCATCGTCGCCAGCGAACCCAGGTATACCCCGCCCATCCAAAACATAGGAGGGCCGAGCAGCAGCAGCAATAAAAGTCTCGGTCGCAAGTAGATATAGGTTGACAGGCGCGAGAGCCAGCCAGATTTTGCTTCAACTACAGGAGATGCGCTCATCAAACCATCCGCAATCCGCCTGATAGGAACTCAGGCAAGTTCAGACACCGCCGGTGTAACGCCGGCGGTGTCTGAACCGCATCTTGAAATCACTTAGCCTGCCGGTGCCAGCAGCCGATTGTGTTCACGCTTCCAAATCAAGCACACACGCTGCCCGCGCACCGCCAGCACATCCATCGAGGTGGTATACAGGTTCTGCTGGGCCACCACCAGGTCCACGCTGTTATCCAGCGCCACCAGATAGCGGGTATACAGCCCCAGATAAACCACATTCCTCACCACGCCATCCAAAGCGATCTCATCTGGCGCCGGGTGAGTCTCCAGCGCAGCCATATGGATCTTTTCCGGGCGAATGGAAAAACTGCCTGGCGAGCCGGTAAGTGCCTGTGCAGCCTCCCCGCTGACCAGGTTGGAGATGCCCACAAAGCTGGCAACAAAGGGTGTGGCTGGGTGTTCGTATACATCTGCGGGTGTACCCACCTGCTCCACTTTGCCATGGTTGAACACTGCCAGCCGGTCACTCATCGTCAGAGCTTCCTCCTGGTCGTGGGTAACGTAAATGAACGTGATACCCACCCTCTGCTGGATCGACTTCAACTCGAGCTGCATTTGCTGGCGAAGCTTGAGATCCAAAGCGCCCAGCGGTTCGTCCAGCAGCAGAACACGCGGGCTGTTGATGATCGCCCGCGCCAGAGCCACTCGCTGGCGCTGCCCGCCGGAGAGCTGAGATGGCTTTCGCTGCTCCAGGCCCGGCAGGCGTACCAATTCCAGCATCTCAGCGACACGCTGCCGGCGCTCGGCTGCGGGCACTTTTTTGATCATCAAGCCATAAGCAACGTTATCCCCTACCGTCATATGCGGAAATAACGCGTAATCTTGAAAGACCGTGTTGACGCTGCGCTCATATGGCGGCAGGGTTGATACATCCTGACCATGCAGCAGGATTTTTCCCGAGCTGGGACGGTCAAAACCAGCGATCATGCGCAGACAGGTGGTCTTGCCAGAACCGGACGGACCGAGCATCGTAAAAAACTCGCCATCTCGGATGGATAGGTTTACGCCGTCAACCGCGCGCACATCACCAAAGTGGCGCGTGACGCCGCTTAATTCAACCGCTGGAAGACCTGCCTCAGCCATCGATCAGCGCCCGCCGATTACGGCGATATATGCCGTGCTCCACTCATGATACGGGATGCACTCCTGGCGTCCGTCGCCGCAGTCTGTGGTCGGCGTCTTCCAGAAGGCGATCTTATCAAAGTTGTTGAAACCGTTTGTTTCACAACCCGCGTCGGTGAGCAGCGCATTGCCTGTGCAGGCATCGGGCACCGCCGGTACCGAGCCGAACCAGGCAGCCAGGTCGCCTTGCAGCTTCGGGTTCAGCGAGTGCTCCAACCACTTGTAGGCGCAGTTCGGGTGCGGCGCGTTGATGTGCAGCATGGTGGTATCTGCCCAGCCTGTAGCCCCTTCTACCGGCACAACGCTGGCAATCGGTTGCGCTTCGAACTGAAGCAGATTTACCTGGAAAGGCCAGGAGGAAGAAGCCACAACGCCTTCGTTCTTGAAGTCGTCCATTTGAATGAAAGCGTCGTGCCAGTAGCGCCCGATCAGCGTACGCTGCTGGCGCAGCAGGTTCAGAGCCTCATCGAACTGGGCGCGTGTCAAAGCATAAGGGTCATTGATGCCCAGCTCTGGCTTATGATGCTTTAGATAAAGGGCTGCATCTGCAATATAGATCGCCCCGTCATATGCCTGGATGCGGCCCTTATTCGACTGCCCATCAGGCAGGGTCTGTTCCTCGAAAACCACGCTCCAGCTATCAGGCGGCTGGCTCCCAAAAACTTCGCTGTTGTACATCAAGACATTCGGTCCCCATTGGTATGGGACTCCGTAATGTTTGCCATCAACGGTGTGCCAGGGAGCGTTTTTCAGGCGCTCATCCACCTTGCTCCACGATGGAATCAAGTCAATACTAATCTCCTGAATTTTTCCGGCGGCAATCAAACGATTGCTGGCATCGCCGGATGCCGTCACCAGGTCGAACCCACCTTCGTTCATTAGAGCTACCATCTCGTCCGATGTCGCAGCCACCTTCACCGTGACCTTGCAGTTAGTGGTGCTTTCAAAATCGGTCACCCAATCATAATTGGGATCAGTCTCGCCGCGTTCGATATATCCTGCCCAGGCAACGATGGAGACCTCACCCTCCCCATCTCCAATGGACTGCAAGGGACCGCCGGCAGCGGGTTGCGCCTGTCCTCCCGCACAGGCGCTCAAGAAAATACTCATCAACAACATGATAATTAACACACGGGGGAATACAGGTTTGGCATTCACAGACTCTCTCCTTTGGCGCGATCGAACCTTACGGGCGCATCTTGGCGTGCAGTCACCGCTCTGCACACAGCTTCCCGCAGTACAGGAAAGTATAGTAAAAATATCCATATTGTCAAGAAGCAAAGGTGCATTTACGACATTCGCGTTCATTTAATAGTAGGAAATATACATGCTTCATCCAGGATATGACCGATCCCGACAATGAAACATGACAGCGACCTTACCCTCAAAGCCTAGCGTTGCAGTAAGGTAACATTCCGATGCAATTGTGTAACAATATCCATAGTTTCTCGTTTTATCGGTTAACAAATTTGTAAGGTGGTCTCGCACGAAGTCTGGAAAGCGGGATGACTTCGATCACGAGCAGCGATGCAGATGCTATTGACAATACCTAACAAATATGCTAAGATAATTAAGATTTAGTTATAATACTTAATGGATACGCAACGATTGCGAAGCTTAACAACCAGAAGATACTAATACTGGCTAACCGATAATGGCAAACCCATCGTGAGGTGGGGACGCAAAGCAAAGGGTCTATCCACGGATAGATCGCCTGGCTGCCGAAGTAAGCATACACGGCAGCCTTTTTGTTTATACAGCCACCGGTGACCACCGCACCGGATTATAGAAAGCGTAGAAGAGGTGTATCGATGAAACAATTTCGCAAGGCAATCACCGCAGCAGTTTTACTGGCACTGCTAACCGTTACCGCCTCCCTGGCAGCTTCCTCCGTGATCCTGCAGGGATACCAGATCGACTTCATCGAGGTTGTGAAGGACGGCGATAACACCATTTGGACTTACGCCATCACTGCAGACGGGGATGAGACCTTCGGGTTGAGCCACTGGACCTTAGATTTGGATCTGGCATGCGGGTATGAGATCGTAGCGCCGGCAGAATCTCCGGCGGGGGTGAATACCTACTTCACACCAGCCAGCTATGTGCCGCAGAGCGGGCCGAATGCAGGCATTGACATCTGCGCCGGGCTGTATGACTGCCAGGCGGCCTCGTACAATATCGAATATGGGGTTGATGCGACCACCGGCATATCTGGGATAAAGTTCCAGGAGCCAGATCCCGCCCTTTCCGCCAGTACACCTGGGACACAAATTTTCCAGATCACCGTTGCCAGCAGCGACCCACGCATTGGCAGCGTGGATGTTGCCATCAAGACCGGCGGCGGTTCCACCGGCTACGAGATTGGCCTCATCGACGGACCGGTGTGCTACCCAACAGCGCTGACCCTGGCAAATTTGAGCGCCAGCTCCAATACAGGTGGCGTGCTGCTGAGCACCATCCTGATTGCAGCTTTCATCCTGGCTTGCCTTGCGGCAGTTTTTGGCGCAAAGCTGAGGCTCTCGACTGCGTATTAATACCTCGGGTTGGCAGCTTCCAGAAATTATCCGCTGCCTGACAACTATATTTTCGAATAAAAAGAGGGCTGCAATCTCAACCAGATGATTGCAGCCCTCTTTTTTATACGCTTAGCAGTTCATCCACTAGCGGTGTATCTGGATGGAACCGCCTCCCAGGGGCTGAGCGAAGCCGTTATCGTACACGAGCTGCACACCGGCTCCCTGTCCCTGCCAGATCATCAGGCGGAAGGTATCCGTATCAGCATCGGACACCCACAGCCGGAAGAAGTAATGCCCGCTCCCGTTGATCGTACCACTGCCCAACATCTCGGCTTGCGCTCCGTCTGGGAAAACCACCAGCCATTCAAATGCCTGGGCTTTAAAATTCAGATCGCCTTTCTTGAAGTCAAACTCAAGGTTCCCGCGCGGCGACTGTTCACCATCCTTGTACTGCACTTCCAGGCCGAAATTGGCCTTGCCGGTTGCATCAGGATCAGAAGCCAATGCTCCGGCTGGCGAATCGATCCAGCCGCCAGCAGTGACGAAACCGGCATCCGGATCATAGACGATGACTTCAGCGCTGTCCACATCGCTCAGCCCGCCGTCGTCAGTGGCGCGGACTGAAACGCTGAAGAAACCAGGCCCTTCCGCCGCGAAGTAATCGACGTGCATGCCCGGGGTTTCGAAGATGCCGTCGTTATCCAGGTCCCACTCGAAAGTCAGGGGATCGTGGTTCGGATCGGTGGCAGTAGCCATTAGGGTGACATATTCACCCTTACGCACGAGGTACGGCCCACCTGCGTCCACGGTTGGCGGAGCGTTGAGATCCAGGTCCACAAGCACCGCGTCATGGTCCGAGATGCGGAATTCATCCGGCGCAAACAGGTCATCGACCTGCGCGGGGCTCTTGAAGTTCGTGTTGTAGTCCAGGACGCTGGGTTCATCCGAGTTGATGTGCCATGCTTCCGTTCCAACCACCTGAGAAGTGAGATTTGCTGAGCTTAAGGCATAGTCCAGATAGCCCCATTGGCCGTCGAACACATAAGAGTATGCCTGTGACCCACCGAACAATGCCTCCAGGTTGGTATACGCTCCGGCCTCAATGGCGCGGATCGGATCCTCCTTGGCATAGGAATTCAAGTCGCCGATAATCAGCACGTCGGCATCACCGCTGGCGGTGGGGTCGGCAGCCAGCCAGGAAACCATTCCCTGTGCAGCCGCCAGGCGGGTCAGGTTGCAGTTCCCCTGCCCATCGCCCAGGTCCGGATCCGATGGCACTGGAGAAACATTATCTTCACACGATGAACCCTTGGACTTCAGGTGATTGACCACAACCGTCAGGCGCGCACCATTGGACTGCTCGAAGGTCTGCGCCAGAGCCGGGCGGCTGCGCTGGATCAAGTCAGTAAGGGTGGTGAACAAACCAAAGGCGCCATCGTTGATCACTGCGGTTTGACCCACCGGCGTTACCGCGGCGGGTTTATACAGCAAGCCCACCTTGATCGCGTCCACACCCAGCGAATAATACTCGCCCGTACCAGCATCGGCATCGATGAAGGCATAGGTGCCGGGAGCTGTAGCAGCGTTGAGGTAATCCACCAGGGTCTGTAATGTGCTGTCTGCACCGTAGCCATCATTCTCGATCTCGACCACGCCGATGATATCGGCGTTGCTCTTGGTGATCGCCGCCACCGTTTTCACGGTCTGGCGATCAAACTCGAGCTGGCTTTCCGCGCCGCGGCAGTCGGCATCGGTGCCGCTTGGGTAGCAGCCGGGTGTGGCGGTGTTTCTGTCATTGAAGGTGTTGAAATAGTTCAACAGGTTCATGCTCGCCACCCTCAAGCTGCCTGCCACCTCAGGCGCTGCGGCTGGGCGCTGGTTGTCTGCCTGGAAATCAGGCACGCCGCCGCCCATGGCGTTCACCGGGCGCAGACGGTAAGCGTTGGGGCTGGCACTGTTGCCCGCCCATCCATAGGTCATCACCCCGACCATGCCGGCAGCGCTATCTCCGCCGCGCAGTGTATTGCTGGCGCTCAGTGGGAAACCACCTCGGGCGAACAATATCGGGTCCGGGTTCTGGTTGTTCAATTCATCATCGACGATGATCCGGTTCAGGTTATTCGCTGCCTGAATTGCCAGTGCTGGCGCACCCGGTAAAGCCAGGTGGGTGGGCTGGCGCAGGCGGTCGCCGGAAGACATCACCACCTGTCCAAAACGACCCAACTGGAAGTGTTCGGTGACGTACAGGGTCTGCGGCATGCGTACCAGCATGCCCTCGAAGCGCTCCAGGTAATCGGTCGACGGGAAAGGCAAGTTCACATCCACCGGCGCCACTGTCGCGGCTTCTCCGCAGCTTTGGATGTTCGAGGCGCTGACCTGTGTCTGGGCCTGGAACTCACTGGCAGTGCCGCTGACACGCACCACCTGGCCCAGGCTGACGGAATTGAGGTCGCCATTGAATACAAAGATGCCGTCCGATGTGTTCGCATCTCCGTCTCCGTAGATGTCCTGCAGGTAAAAACCGCGCAAAGCAGGGGATGGACCTTCATAGTCGCCGACGACCACCCCTTGTGTGCTCACCGCGCCGGTGATGGCTGCCGCCAATCCACTGCCCTGGATCGCGTAGACAGGGGTGAAAGGCATCAAGCATACCGATCCGGGTGTAAAGCTGAAGCTGTAATCAGACGCCATGGCATCCGGGGGATCCAATACATCCGCATCAGATACATTTGCAGCAAACACAGTCACCGTGCACACATCATCGATCGTAAAATCGTTATCCGGGTTGAGTGTAAACACAGCGGGTCCACCGCTCACCGCCACGTTCGCTGTGCCGCGCACCCCACTGATCGAGCAGTTGACGCTGAACCAATCACCGGAGACAACCACATCTTCGCTAAACGTAATCTGGATATCTGTATCTACAGCAATCCCGCCAACCCCGTCAACCGGCAGCGTTGCCGCTACCACAGGCGCCTGGTCTGCTGCATGCGCGCCCAGGTAGCTGAACGTATTGATCGCATACCCATCCCACTGCACAGCCGGGTCGAATCCATCCGAGCCGACGGGATCGCCAGCCTCCACGCTGGATTTCCGCACCAGGGTGTTATCGGCAGTGCTGGTCAAACCGCTTCCCCACTCCGTGACCGGATTAAATCCGATCTGTCCGATGACATCGATGATGGTTGTGCCCTTGCGCAGCACGACAGCATCATTGCCGTTGAACCAGCCTGCGCCGTTGGTTTGGTCCGCCTGTGCCAGGATGACTGCCTCCGCACTGCTCTGCGCCAGGACGAAAACATCTCCATCTGCCACGCTGCCAACAAGATTAATCGTCAACCCTGCGCTGATGTTGCCGTTGAAGTACATCTGAACGTTGTAGCCACCTGCAGTCAGGTCAACCGCTGCTCCGGTGCCGTTGTAGATCTCCAGCGCCTTGTTATTGCTGCTACCCTCGATGTATTCAGAAAAGAACAGCTCGCTGGGCGCAGCTCGTACGGTCTGAGGTGCGACCGGAAAGCCAGCCATGATCAGTGTAATCAGCAAGACAGCGGCAAATATTTGTCGGAAGACAGGTTTCATTGCGCTCTTTCTCCTTAATGTGTAATGGGACTTGGAAATATCAAACTGCGAAAATTCTCTACAACATACTCCCCAGGCAGATCTTGAAGATCTGCCTGGGGAACCTGATCCTTCAGGTAGAACTGCATCCCTCCAACGACATCTTTATTGTAGATGAGACCTTACAAAAATGCAAGCTTATAGCCGATATTTAGTAAATCTCCGTTGCAGAACAATATAAACGAATACTCATGCTGTATGGTTAAGGATTTGGTAAAATGTTGTTAAATTCTCAGATTCTCTTTTCAGGAGTCCTTGTGGCTAAATCCAGACCAGCAGTATACGGGCGTATCGCCCAATCATTTCACTGGCTGAGCGCTGCGCTCATACTGATCATGGCACCCATGGGTCTGATCATGGTGCGTATGGCAGATAGTACTCTGCGCAACAGCCTGTACCGTGTTCATGTGACAATCGGAATGCTGGTGGTCGTGTTGACCCTGGCGCGCCTGGTGTGGGCTTTTCTCGAGTCACAACCAGACTCCCCTGCAGGGATCCAGGGCAGACACGTGTGGCTCTATAAAGGTGTTCATTACCTCTTTTATGTCATCCTGTTTGCCCTGGGAAGCACAGGCGCTGGCATGCTGCTCATAAGCGGTATTGGCTTGTTCCCAGGCAACGTCACACCGCAGGCGATCACACAAGGAATTCTGCCTCAATCCGGGCACATGCTCATGTCGCGAATTTTCATGGCGCTGCTGGCTGCACACTTATTTGGCATCTTCCAGTATCAATTTACTAAAGAAGATGTGCTGAACCGGATGGGCCTGAAACTTGGAATGGGTAAATAATTTCAATGGCAAACTTGCAGCCCCGATCTAGAGAACTGCAGCCGAAAGAGCAAGCCACACCACAGCAGCGCCTGGCGCGCACCCTCACCCGGCTGGTGGGCTGGAAAGTAGAAATCGCCCAGCAGCCGCCGGATAAATGCGTGATCATCGGCGCTCACCATACCAGCAATTGGGATTTCTTTGCTGCTCTGGCGCTGAAATTCTCCTCCAACCTTAAGATCAATTTCCTCATGAAGGACAGTCTATTTCATGGGCCGCTGGGTTGGATGGCGAATCACCTGGGCGGAATACCTGTAAACCGGGGAATGCGCACCAACCTGGTAGATCAAATCACCGAACAATTTAAACGCAGCCCTGTCTTACGCATCGCCATGTCACCCGAAGGTACGCGCAAGCAAACCACGCATTGGAAGACAGGCTTCTATTACATTGCCTTGGGAGCCAAAGTCCCCATTGTGATGGGCTACGCTGATTACCTGCGTAAGATCGTTGGTCTGGGGCCTGAGCTGCTTCCCAGCGGAGATATCCGCGCTGATTTCACCATCATTCAGGATTTTTACCGCAGTATTACCGCCAGGTATCCCCACAAAGCCAGCCAGGTAGCTCTGCTGAACCCGTAACCACGCTTCCGGATTCATAAATACAGGCATGGACTGGGCAGATAATTCAGGCAGAACAGACCGTGATCAAATAATTTACGGCGGCGCAGCGCATTCATCCAGCCCTCCGGCTTGAACCGGTGAGCCTTCCGTCCACCCGGCGGCCATTGATCCTTCCTGGGGAATCAGGCGCCGCCAGTCGAAGCCGCCCTGCTCAACAATTTCGCCGTCTTCCAGACGAACGACCAGATAGCTCCACGCACGATCCAGCCCTTGCGCCGCCAGAAAGCCCAATGATTTTCCATCGGGGCTCCACAAGAAGTAATCGGCAAAGTTTACTGCCATCAAGCTGTGCGGCAGGCGCTCGGAAGAATTGAAATTCATCAAATACACCCCGCAGGCTGCCCCACCCTTATGGCAGGCGAAGTACGCAAGCTGGCTTCCGTCTGCAGAAAAGGCAAAATCACCCAACTGGCTTATGTCCGGGACAAGGGAAGAAGCTTTTTCCGGTTCTAAGAGATCCAGGGTGTACAGCAAAATCGACTTCTGAACGGCATACGAGGCCGGAAAGAGTGAGAACGCCAGTCGCCTGCCATCCGGCGAGCGCTTACAAATCAATATGGATGGCAGGATCGCTCCGGTCACATCCCTCGAGCCAGCCTGCGGTTGGCTGATTGCATCTGGAAACACAACCTTACCCAGCAAATAGCTGTCGGCAAATAGCTCTAATCCGGGTAGATACGCGCCGCTGTTTGCAGGCGCAATCGACCACTGAAAGCTCAGCCGCCCGGTGGATGGATCGTAACCTGGTGGTGCGGCGCGCCCTGGCAGCGGTTCGTGCCCTGTCCTTCCTGCATCCGCAATCGGCGGCGCGGTAGAGAGTGGCGAAACCGGGAGTCCTGAATAATCTAACGCAAACCGGTCACCCGTGTACTTCTCCGGATTGAATATCTCTGCAGGCAGCCGCGCATCAAAAACAATCCGGGTGACAACGATATCGCGCAGTGCCACTTCTGGATCTGCTCCGGAAAATTCTCTCCGGCGCAGCACCATGCCATACTGTTCATCAACCCAGTAGCGATACATCACCGCCCCCAGCGGATTGTATGCATCCAAAACACGTGCAGGTCTGCCCGCTACATGCTCAACTTGGCTGCGATCGAAAACGTTCACGCCAGGCGGCAAATCTTGCGGTAAGAACAGCTTCTGCAAATCCAAATCGGGCAGCAGCTCCGCAGTCAAATCCCTGTAGGTAGCACCGTTATTAAAATCGTGACCGTATAATAATCCAGCCGAAACGACCAGGGTGCCATCCGGGTCGTCTGTAACCGGCGTTCCAGCCGGCGCACCCGTTTGCAGATCAGTGCCTGCCAGGGGCCCATAGATGATGCGCACATAATCCGGTTGGCTGACCCACACCTGCTTGCGCAGCACCTGCTGCGCTGGGCCGTAATACCCCACCGGGCCATAGTCGATCACCTGGACATCGGCCCACAAGGTTTGCCAAAGCTGTGTGCTTTGGGCAGCGCGCACCAGCAGCGCCTCTACGGGAGCCTCCTCAGGCAGGCCTGGTGGCGTTGGGCCAGGGGTGATTTCCAGGATTACTGGAGGGCGCTGCACAAGGCTGGCGGACGGCAGGCGCAGGCGCTGTCCGGGAACCAGGGTTGCACCGGCTGGCAGGTTGTTCAGCGCCAGAAGCTCCAAGGCCGGCATCTGAAGGCGGACGCTGATATTTTCAAGACTGTCGCCCGGTCGAACCGTATAGGAGACAAATCCGGGGGTGGCTTCAATCTCTGGCACGGGCGCATTCGCCTCCATCTCGACCCGCGATCGATCGCCAGCAAACCGCCCTGCCAGGAATGCAGCCAGCGCCAGAAATACCACCAGGCTTGTTTCTGTGACGCGTATTCGCCACTGGTGCAATCTGCGCTCACGGATCAGCGCGGCCTTGACCAATGCAGGCAGGTATCCATCCCACTGCCAGAAGGCAGCCAGGCTTGTAAAGCCTGAGGCCAGCGAAGACCGCACCCTATCCAGTAAAACTTTTAGGTCTTCTTGTTGAGCAGCGGCATTTGCCCCGCCGCATACATCACACTGCTGGAGGTGCGTCAATAGTTCTATCTGCAGCCGTTCAGCCCTTGCAGCCATCTCGGCGGTAGAGCATCTCGCTCCGGCTGCGCCATCCTCTGGATCCAGCAGGCCTGCCGCAACCGCTACTGCCCACACATCCCAACCCTGCCCTACATGCTTACTCCGCAGCACATCCCATAGGCAGCGATCATTGACACTTAGCTTTGCCTCAGGCGGGAGCGCTGAAAGCGGCCTGTGCCCGTGCAGTCCAGGCGCGTGTTTCAATACCCAGGCCAGCAAAGAGTCGTTTTGCCAATATCGCCTGCGATCGTTGACTGCTCGGGCGACCATTACAGCGATCCAATGAGCGCTCTCGTCCGGTGAAGAAAATAAGCTGGCAGCTATAGGCTTCAGGCTGGGTAAAATCGTCTGCAGTACGGCCTGTGCCAATTCTGCATCGCTTACCTGAGAGTCGTGAAACATCCAGGCTGGGCCTGGCGTGAGCTCGGGCTGGTTCATTTGCCGGTTATTTTAATTGATCGTAGAGCGCTTTGTACTGTTGGTAAACAGGCGAGTAAATGGCTGCAGCTTGCGGGTCAGGTGCGATTGTTCGTACCGCCGGGATGAGCCGGGCTGCCGCATCCAGGCTCTCCACCAGGCCTGCTGCTACCAAAGGCCAGATGGCAGCGCCGGTGGCAGACGTTTCACCCGACTCTGGAATCTCCAGCACCTGCCCAAGCACGTCAGCGTTGAGCTGCAGCCAGAAGGCCGAACGCGTAAAACCACCGGAGGCGCGTAAGCTGTGGAAGCGGGCTCCAGACTCACGCAGGGCCTCGTCCAATGTGCGAAAGCGAAAGGCAATCCCTTCTATCAAAGCGCGGGTGATGTGCGCCGGACCGTGGCGCAGGCTCAAACCGGTAAAAGCCCCGCGCGCCTGGGGGTTCCACCCCGGGCTGCGTTCACCGGCGAACAAGGGCAGACACAGCACGCCATCAGCTCCTGGCGGCGACTGCTGCGCCAACTGCAGCAGATCATCGAAGGATGGCCCTCCTGCTCCGGGAGCCGCCTGAAGGAACAGGTCGCGCAGCCAGGTAAGCGCCAAGCCGCCGTTATTGATAGCGCCACCCACCAGATACCGTCTGCCGTCCACCCGGTAGCACCAGGTGCGAGCGTGTTCATCCAACAGCGGCTCTAACGAAAAGAAACGCAGCGCTCCACTCGTGCCGATCATCAAGACCGCCGTCTCGGCAGACACCGCTCCGGCGCCCAGGTTCGAGTTGGCTGCATCCGATGCGCCCAGCACAACCGGCGTGCCCTCCGGCAAGTCCAACGCGCGCGCAGCTTCGGGCAGCAGCCCGGGCAGGCTGTCTTCTGCATCGCCGAGCGGTGAGAGTTGATCGGACGAAAGCCCGGATAGAGCCAGCGCCTGGCTATCCCAGGTGAGTGTGCGCACATTCAGCATTCCCGTGCCGGCAGCAATGGCATAATCCAGGCGATACTGTCCGGTTAGTTTGTGCAGCACGTATTCTTTAGCCGAAACAAAATGCGCCGCCCGCCCAAATACGTCGGGATGGGTCTGTCGCAGCCACAAGATTTTGTAGAGTGGGTACATGGCATGCACCGGGCACCCGGTTCGCAGGTATAGACCCCGACTGGCAGAATCCTGTTTGATTTCTGCCGCCTGCTGGGCAGCCCGCGCATCTGCCCAGGTATACACACCGGTCAATGGGCGGCCGCGAACGTCAAGTCCCAGTATGCTGTGCAGTGTCCCGCCCACACTCAAACCGGCGCACGGCTTTTTCATCAAATCCGGGTGATCGCGTCTGGCGGCAGATACCGCTTGCCGGCAGGCAGCTGCCAGGCCCGTGAAGAGCTCGTCAGCGTCCTGCTCCTCGAAACCACCGGTATGGAGCAGATCCACCGCACCAAGAGCATAGTCGCTCGATCCGAGGGCGCGGGGTTGTAAAGCAGCATCCACGATAACGGCTTTACACGAACCGGTCCCCAAATCCAGACCTAAAGACCAGGCATCCATCTGTGTCGCATTCATTTTGCCAGGATTTCCTTGTTAACGATATGCTCTGGTATCTTACCACGCAGCACGTCCAGGCACGCCTGCAGCGCCATTTGCCCCATCTGGCGAACAGCCTGGTCGGTTTGCGCGCCGGTATGCGGGGTCACGATGACTTGTGGCAGCTGCAGCAAGGGGTGATCTGCTGGCGGCGGCTCTTTCTGGAAGCAATCCAGCGCCGCCCCAGCCAGGTGTCCGCTCGCCAGCGCTTGAGCCAGGGCATCTTCATCGATCAGCTCACCCCGGGCTGTATTGACGAAAAATGCGCCGGGCTTCATGGCTGCCAGGAATTCAGCATTCACCATGCCCCTGGTTTCAGGCAGCGCAGGTGCATGCAGGGTGACAAAATCGGACTGCTCCAGCAGTACCGGCAGAGAGGCAAGTTCAATCCCCGCAGTCTCTGCCTCCAGCAGCGTGCGGTAGGGGTCGTATGCCACCAACCTGCAGCCAAATGCACGCAATCGCTGCGCCACCTGCATACCGATATCTCCCAGGCCGATGATGCCTACAGTCCGCTCCACCAGCCCGATACCAGCCAGGCGCGGGAAGCTTCCGCCGCGCGCCACGCGGTCAGCCTGTATCAGCGATCGCGCCAGCGCCAGGATGAGTAAGACGGCAAGCTCGGCGACAGCGGTGGAGTTGGCGCCCGGTGTATTGGTCACTGCAATACCGTGCTCGGAGGCCGCTTCCAGGTCTACCCGGTCCACACCGGCGCCGTAGCGGGCGATCACCCGCAAATGCAGCGCTCCTGCGATGACTTCCGCATTAATATGATCCAACCCGGCAATAATCCCGTCTGCCTCCGCCAGCAGCGGTATCAGCTCGCTGGCCTCCAGCGGGCGTGCATGAGGATTATAGATCACCTGACCCACGGCAGATTCTAATTCCCGGCGCAGCTCAGGATCACGCTTCCCAAAGGAAGTCGCGGTGACCAGAACCGTCGCTTGATGCAGCTCCAATGGATTCAACAGTCGCAGCACAAGCCGCTCCACAACACCGGGTCAGGCAGAAGGGGATAGCTTGTACAGGGTTTCACCTGCCTTGGGGATCAGCAGAACACCTTCATGCTCGCGACCCGCCCATTCTGCTGGATTAATCTCCGCAGGATTCAAATATCCCAGGTTGACCGCCAGACATTCTTCCCGGGGTATGCCGGTCGCCAGCGTCACCTGCACGCGCGGGTGCTCTACACCGTCTACAAAAGTGCCGATGCCGCGCAGGTGTGTTGAATGGGCCAATATTCCCCAGGGATAGTGCTTGAAGTTCTCCCATTGTTTGACAAAATAATCGCGTACGTGATAGCCAATTTCGCGTATCAGGTGACCGTGGACGTAGGAGATCTCTGTAATATGCGGAGCATAGATGATCACCTCGCCGCCATCCGCAACCGCCGGCTCCACTTTATACATCCCTTTCGCGCCGGTCCACAGGTCATCATACATACGCGGCATGACTGACAGCACCCGGTTGAACGGGCGGGGAACGTAGTGAATGTGCAGATTGGCAGAAAATCTGGCTGCAGCAGCCCAAGAGGAACGCGCTTCGCCAAAGAACAGGCCTGCCAGCCCCACTCCGCTCACCACCAGGTTCAGACAACGCAGCTCCACAGGAAGCATCGAGGCAACGCGATCGATTACTTCTCGCACGGGGGTCTCGATCGTGCCAATGATCTCATAGCTCGTAATCAATGCTCCCAGCCAGTGGGTGAAATTGATGATCTCCGGTCCGCTGACGCCTGGTGAGATATATTTATTTCCGCCTGAAAAGCCCACCACCTCGTGCGGAAAAACCGGCCCACAGATCAAGACGCTGTCATAATCCAACAGCAGGCGGTTCAATCGCACCGGCACTTCGATCGAGATCATACCGCGGCTCAAGCTCATCGATTCATCGGTTCCGATCACACCTGCGGTGAAAAAGGTATCCGGCAGATCCCAGCGGTGGTTGTAGATTTTCATCCCAGGAATCAAGCGCTCGCGTTCATCAGAGCTTATCCCAACCAGGGCAGTCAATGCCTCTTCGGACATCGGCGGATGTGTGCCCAAAGCAATCAGGTAATCCAGGGTAGCTGCACGCCCAGTCAGCTCCTGAGCTAATAAACGAAACAGCAGGGGAATTGGCGCGGTGCGGGTGCCATCTGGAATTATCACCAGCAGCCGTTTACCGGAGAGATCCCACCCTTGAAACACCTGATGCAAGAAACCTGCGACGGTCTCTTCGTTTAAGAGCTCTTGACCATCGCGGAGAGTTCCAGGTTGCGCGGTTACTTGAAGTGTATCTGCTTGCATCATATCCTCTCCATCCTAAGGTCGCACCTTAGACGCCGCTGAAGGCGGAGAATCCCCCATCAATGGGTATCACCACCCCGGTTACAAAAGCCGAGGCAGGAGAGAGCAGCCACAAAACCGCCCCCAGCAAATCATCCGGCTGACCGAAGCGTCCCATGGGTGTGTGCTCGATAATTGCACGGCCGCGTGCAGTCAGATCACCGGACTGCTCATCGTAAAGCAAGAAGTGATTCTGGGCAGTATGGAAGAACCCAGGGGCCATGGCATTGATGCGAATATTTGGGGAATAATTCTGGGCCATATGCACTGCCAGCCAGGCAGTAAAATTGCTCACCGCAGCTTTGGCAGCAGAATAAGCCACCACGCGCGTTAGCGGGCGAAACGCATTCATCGAGGAGATATTCAAGATCACCCCCTCGGATTGGTGTGCCATCACCTTACCAAATACCTGACAAGGCAAGATTGTACCCATCAAGTTCAGATCCATCACCTGCTGCAGCGCCTGCTTGGGAAGATCGAAGAACGCCTTTTCCAGGCTGGTTGTCGCAGCAGGCGCATTTCCCCCAGCGGCATTGATCAATCCATCCACCCTTCCAAATTCACCGATAACCTGATCGCAGGCAGCCTGTAAAGACTCGCTTTCCAGCACATCACTGTAGTACACGCGTGCGCAGCCTGGTCCGCAGTCCAACCGAGGTTGAAAAGCTGCCGCTCTTTCCGGATTGCGATCCAGAATGATCACGTTGGCGTGGCAGCCTACCAGAGCGCAAGCCATCTCGCCGCCTAGAATGCCAGCGCCGCCGGTGATTACGATCGTGCGCCCGGAGAAATCATACATTTGGGTCAGTTCAGTCAGGTTCATTTTCGCTCCACCCCTGCATCATCGCTATTTAATCGGGTATCCGGTGTTGGACTGTGCTGTGTTCCGCTTCGTATGGATGATTCGGCCCTGGTGTCGAGCGGGGGCAAAATGCGCTCGATTTCTGATAACCGGTAGCCAAATCCAGTTCCCTGAATTGAGGCGAGGTCCAGCGTGCCTTGCTGCCGGCGGTACAGGCCCGGATGCACTGCAGCTTCTTGCACAGAGGCCTGCGGGTAGAACTGCATGGCATTCGTTTCCACTCCCATAATCGTGCCGGCGTGAGCCGCCAGTTGAACATGGGGGAGCTGTGCAAGCATCGGGTTGGTTAAATCCTGCACCATCAAGCCCATCCCATGCGCCTTTGCCCAGCACAGGCTTAGCAGCGCACCTGTCTGCGTCTTGCAGGTCTTCAAAGCCACACCTGTCCAGCCTAAGGAACGGCCTAAGCGGATCAAACGCCAGTCGTGGGCGCTTTCATCCATGTACAATGGTTTTCTGGAAGAGACAGCATGCACGTCTATCTGGTGAGCTTCCAGATCATAAGGGAACGGCTGTTCCACGTATAAAAGCATTGCAAAGATGCGCGCTTGCTCCTGCTGCAGGCGGTCGAGCACCCGGCACACGTAATCCGCATCGGTGACCGTGCAGTTGAAATCCGCCGACAGCCATTCCACTCTCGACTGCATTCCCAACTGCCCCACTTTAACCAGGCGTTGGTAGTCCCACTCCTCATCGGTGCCGCGCAGCTTTACCTTCAGACACTTCAGCCCGTCCCTGGCAATCCAGTCCGGCAGCAGCACCGGATAACCATCTTCCGGTTCCTCCCCGCTGAGCTCTCCCGCATCCAGTGGATCCAGTCCTCCTACCAGATGCCAGGCAGGCAAGTGCGCCGGCGGGTTAGAAATCAGGTAATCACTGACGTACTTTCCCTCGAAAGAAACGCCAGCGCCAGCTGCAGGCTCCACAAAATGGCTCAAGTCTCTTTCAATAAATGGCGGACCATAGGTCTCGTAGACCGGATGCCCGGTCAGGTTGCCATACGCATCGTGCAGGGCAATGTCGTAGGGCGAGCAGCACACCAGCGCCGCCAGCCACGGCACCGGCTCGGCATCAATACCACGCTGCTGGTTGATCTCTGCCAGCAGATGAGGCAGAGCCTGCTCTTGAAATTTCGAGCCAATCTCTAACGGATGCCCGCTCATCTCAAAGTTAGCCCAGGCAGGGACAAGGCTGCGGCACAACTGCAAAAGCGCCTGGTAGCGCTGTTGATAACTCAGCGTGCTGGGCCATACCCACTGTACCGAGAGGGGCGTCTCGCCCCATCCTTCAGCAGTTCGTCCCAGGTCGTCGGCTACGCGCAGCATCACGCGCGCACAGGTGACGCTGGTCAGCGTCTCCGCGCCAAATTTTAGCGGCACACGTGTCTCCACGGGCAGCAGCCTCAATTCAACCGCAGTCACCTGCACAGCCGGATTTGCCACCAGGTAACCTCTATTTCCTTGCCTCGCTGCCGGCAGCTGCTTCGCCGGTCAGCCGGACAGCTGCCTGCTGCGCTCGGATTGCCAGCTCAATCGCCTTGAAGGCGTGCGCCTGCCCCATTGCTTTCTCCGTGCGCTGCAGGCAGTCCAGGATCAGTTGTCCAAAGAACGGGTAGCCCACCTGACCATGCACCTCAAAATGATGGGGGCCGCGCCCATCCACCATATACACATGATCTGGCGTATGCTCACGGGCGATATCGATGTATTTTCGCAGCTCAATGTAGCCATCCGTGCCCATAATGAAGCAGCGACCATCTCCCCATACGGGTAATCCTTCTGGCGTGAACCAATCCACGCGCAGGTAGTGGGTCGTGCCATTGTCTGCCCTGAAATTGGCCTCGCCAAAATCTTCGAATTCCGGGTATTGCGGTGTATGGTAATTTCCGGTGGCGCTGTGCAAGGTCTGCGCATCCTGTGCGCCGGCATAGAAAAGGAACTGCTCGATCTGGTGGCTTCCGATGTCCGTGATGATGCCGCCGTACTGCTCAGGCCGCCAGAACCATTCCGGGCGATTGGCAGCGCTCAAACGATGCGGAGCCAGATTTACCACCTGCACCACCCGCCCGATAGTTCCACCGGCAACCAGCTGTTCTGCGTAGACTGCCGCCTCCACATGCAGGCGTTCCGAATAATACACCGCATATTTGCGCCCCGTCTCAGCAGTCAGGCGGCGCGCGTCGTCCAACTGCTGCAGCGTGGTCAGCGGCGGTTTATCCGAAAAATAATCCTTGCCATGCGCCATCACCTGCAAGCCCAACTCGCAGCGGCGGTTGGGGATCCCGGCGCTCGCTACCAGGTGAATCTGTGGATCATCCAGTATCGCCTGCAAGTCGGCTGCTGCTCGGGCGGTGGGAAAGACCTCTATGAAGCGCGCCACTTTGATCGGGTCCGGGTCATACACCCAGGCAATCTGAGCGCCTGCTTCCGCCAAACCGTTGCACATACCGTAGATATGACCGTGGTCCAGACCGGCTGCTGCTACCAGAAACTCACCTGGCTGCACCACCGGTTTGGGTTTGCCTTGCGGAGCGTAATTCATCCCATCTGCTCTCTGAAACATTCTTCGCCTCCTCAGTCTCAGCTCGACCGTCCAGGAGCTGCCTTTTGATAGTCAGATCCTGTAGATATGGTGTTATCGGAAAAATTATCCAGGCTGCGAGTTTTCTCATAGAAATGGCGGGCATTTGCCAGGATCCCCTCGCGGGTGTAAAAACGCGCCGTTGGAGGCAGCGGCAGCCGCACTCGCTGATTCAGGTGCCCAGACTCGTAGATCGCAGTCACCAGCTCGATGGTATTCCGCCCGGCGCGGCCATCGATCAACAAGGTTTCATCTCCCGCCACCGCTGCCAGGAAATTGGCGATCTGACCGTCATGGGCGGTATGCTGCAAATCTGGCAAAGATTCATAGAACTGGTGCAGCTCGCGCTCCAGCTCATGGTTGGGCTCGGGGAAGCCGTTCTCCATTTGCCTGGAAGCCAGCACCTTCCACGGGGCTGCTACACTAGCTCTTTCGCCCTGAAACACCATGCGCTGCTCATCACCATGATGAACCAAAGAGGCGGTGAGCTGACCAACCTCGCCATTTTTATAAACCATCACTGTGCTCGAAAAATCTTCCACCTCGGAGTTTGAGTGGTTGATATTTGCCATCACCGACTGCAGTTCTTCCGGCATGCCCATCATCCACTGAAACAAGTCGATCTGATGAACGGCGTGATTCATCGTGCAGCCGCCGCCTTCTTTTTCCCAGGTGCCGCGCCACCACAGATCGTAATAATTGCTGCCTCGCCACCAGTGGGACTCTACCTGGGCATGCAAAATGCGCCCCAGCATTCCTGAATCCAGCACTTGCTTCAGCTTCCACAGCGGAGGTTTGTAGCGGTTTTGCGCTACCACACCCAACTGTTTTCCACTTTTTTCTGCTGCTGCCAGCATCTGATCACACTCTTCCAGGCAGGTCGCCATAGGCTTCTCTACAAGCACATGCTTGCCGGCGTTCAGCAAAGCGACAGACGCCGGGCCGTGTTCGAAAGGAGGCAGGCAAATCGAGACCAGGTCGATCTGGTCGCTCTCAGCGATCTGCTGGTAGCCTTCGTAGATCACTGCCTCAAGGTTGTACTGGCTGGCTTTTTGTGCGGCTTTCTCGGTGAACAGATCTGCCAGAGCGACAATCCGGCAGCGATCTTTGAACTTCAAAAACGCCTGGATATGGCTTTCTGATATTGCTCCTGCGCCTGCAATGGCTACTCTGATCATTACAGCTCCTTGCTTCTGAATAAATCCTCATGGAAGGATCCTGCCCCCCGTGTGTCAACCCTTCACGCCTGCTCCTTTGATTTTGCAGCCGTAATCAGGGCGCGAACATTTTCCCACGGCGTGCCGGGTGATACGCCACCGCCCGCCGATAGAATCCAACCTTTACGCCCCGGATGTGCCCGGCGACAGGCCACCACACTATCCAAAACCTGCTGTTGGGTGCCGCGCGCCAGCACGTCCAGGGGAGGAATATTGCCCATCAAAACAATCTTCTGACCCGCCAGCTCGCGCGCCCTGCCCAGGTCAATCAAGTGAGTGAAATTAAAGATATTTACTCCCAGAGACTCGAGATGCGGGTACGAAACCGGGTTGCTCATATCATTGTGAAAAATCTTCATGGCATCCGGAAATGCAGAGAATATCTTCTCCAGGTATGGATGACCAAACTCCAGGTAATCTTTTGGAGAAAGAAAACCAACGATATCATCCAACAGCAGAATGCCTCCGGGAGAGTGTAAGACTTCGGCCTGAGCTTGCAGCCAATCAATTGCCAGGCGAGTGGTTTTTTCTAACAAGCGATGGGTCAATTCAGGCTGCAGTTTCAGGTTGAGCAAAAAATCAGTCACCCCAAACAAATGCGTGGCGGTGGCAAGCGGGCCGCGCGCCGCCACGATCTTGACCATATATCCGGCGTCTTCGATGCGCGGCTGTGCGTGGCGGTACCAGTATAAGAGCACTGGCATAAGTCCATCGCAGCGCGGATCGGGGACTTTAAGCTGTTCAACCATCTGAAAATCAGCACCCAGTGTCTGCACCAGGGGGGTTTTATCGCCCAATGTGCTTACCCGGCAGCCAAAGCCGCTTGGCTCAGCCGCCATACCATATTCAATCCAGAATCCGGGAATAAAAATGATCTCGGGGAAATCCTGAAGCACGCGAAGGTTCGCCTGCAGCCAGACATCCGGCAGAGTTAAGTAATCGAGGGTGGACATTTGCAGATATCCCGGAATCCACGGGCTATCTACAATCAGGGCGACCGGGAGCGAATCCAGGTCAGCGCCTGAAGCGCATTTTTGCAGCATTTCCCATTGATCAGGTCTCATATTTTTTCAGCATCCTGTCAGAACCCGCATACCAAACCCAAACTCCCAGCCCCGCCAGTAGTAAGCCTGCCAGAGGCGCCAGAGGATACTCGATCAGCATCAAGAACAATGCAAGCAGAGACCCTGGCATCCAAACCCATAATGGGATCAATTGCCCGTGGTGACCTCGACGCCGCCGGTACGACTCGGCAGCCAACGGTACGATCAGAGGAGGCAGAAGGGCAGCCAGCAAGCGCAGCCATGAAATCAGCCACAGATCAAAGCGTGCGATCGCCAGACCCAGGCCGATCACCGTTATCAAAACCATCCCTGTTTTCTCCGGTATGCCTGTGGCAGACTTCAGTGCCGGAGCGCCGGAATACAGGGTTGTAAAAGTCGGCGCGATCACCGCCAGTGTAAGCAGCAAGTTAGCCAGTGCCAGCCCTCCCGAGCCAGCGAGGATGCCCACCAGGTCGGTTGAACCAGTACCCATGTGCAGGTTGACGCCCGCAACAGAGATAGCCATCACCGGCAAGCACAATAACAACACAGAGATGATCAAATCTCGGCGCGTAGACAGCCCAGCCGAGAAATCGGGAGCGCGCACGCTAAATACGGAGATATATCCGATGAACGCAGCGATATCCGTCACCAGGTAGAGTGGATCCCCGATCGCTAACATGACAGGGAATGCCGGAGCTGACAGGCGTGTGGTGACAAGCGCCACCAAAACCATCACCGCGATCGTCGTCAAAGCCGCCAGCGCGTTCCAACTACGCATCCCAAATAAGGATAATAACAGCACCGGCAGCCCCAGCAGCAGCGGCCCTGCAGCCGCAGGCAGCGGTTGCAACAGTGCGCTGAATGCCGCTCCCCCCAGACCCACGTTGAAACCGAACCAGCCGATCATACCCAGGGCGATCAGGCCCCCCAGGATGCGCTGCATGCCGGCCCCAAAGTAGAGTGGCGTGAGCCGGGTAAAGTTATACCCGTCGCCAAAGGGTGGCTTCAAACCCAACGATCCCTGGAACCACAGCAGCGTGAACATACCTGCCAGGCTCAGCAGCAGTGTAAGCAGCGGCGCCTGGCCTCCATGCCGTTGGGCCAGTCCGGCCCCCAGGAGCAGCGCGCCCGGCGCGGTGCCGACACCCAGCCAGGCGCCGGCGACCTGGCTCCATCTCCTGGCTGGAATCCGCTCACTGCTTTCTGCTGTTCGGGAACTCATCCAGCCCCTTCCAGATCGAACCATTCATCCTGTGGGTCGAACGCCGGAATAGCGACCAGCGCCACGCGCAGCTTGCCCACTGCACGGTGGCGGCAGCCCGGTTCGATCATCACCACGCTCATCGGTCGAACCGGCACCTGCTCGCCATCCAGCTCCATATACCCTTCACCCTCCAGAATCAGGTAAATTTCACTCAATTTCTGGTGGTAGTGAACCTGGGCGTCCTCTTCAACGTCAAGCAGATGTACGGTTGCTGTTTCGTTCCCCGGGACTAAAAAGGCGCGCCGGGTAAAGCCGCACGGGCAGCGCACCGGTGCCAGCTCATCCAGTTGAGATATTCGGTAGCCAGTCATCTGATTTTTCCTGGATCAATCCAAAGCCAATACACCACTCGCCTGGAAGATCTTGCGAATGTGCCCGGTGTAATCGTTAAATCGATCCGGCAGGCGGTCCAGCCGGCGAGGGCGCGGCAGGTCGATGTCAATGATTTCCACGATGCGACCCGGTCTCGGGCTCATTACCACCACGCGGTCAGCCAGGAGCACAGCTTCAGGGATGCTGTGTGTGATTAACAGCACAGTCTTTCGCTTTTCCATCCACAAGTGCTGTATGTCCATCGAAATTTGCTCACGCGTCAGTGCATCCAGCGCGCCGAAAGGCTCATCCATCAACAGTAGAGGCGGGTCATGCACCAGCGCACGGCAGATCGAAACACGCTGCCTCATACCACCGGACAATTCATACGGCTTCTTATGCTCGAATCCATCCAGGCCAGTAGCCGTGAGCAGCTCCATAGCCTTGGGCATATAGTGAGCGCGATCCAGGCCGCGAATTTCAATCTGCAGCATCACATTAGAAAGCACATCGCGCCAATCCAGGAGCACAGCATCCTGGAAAATGATGCCCAGATCAGTCTGAGGCCGGTCCACTTTCTTACCTGCAATCGTGATCGTGCCGCCGGTATAAGGCACCAATCCTGCCAGCATCTTCAGGATCGTGGTTTTGCCGCACCCACTGGGACCGACCACGGCAATAAACTGAGACTGTTCGATATCAAAACTTACTTCCTCAACCGCGAAGATAGCGTCTTCTTTGGTCTGATAAACTTTTTCGACATTTTGAATGCGAATATATGGTTCGTTCATAATTCTCCGTGCCGGTAGATCATCGGTTCAATTCTTCTTCCTGATCGACAAGCGTATAGCTCCAGGAGGGTGATTGTTTGGTGCGGGTTTCACCCGCACCAAACAATCACCCTGTCTTCTAAAATCTTCGCACTGAACCTAAGGCGTATAAGGCGGCTCAGCGATGTATTCGTTGGTGAAGAAGGCGTTGATATCCTCTTCGGGTTTGAAGCCGGCATACTGAGCCAGCACGTCCTGTGTGGCGGTCCAATCATCAGGGGCTGACCAGCCGATTGGTTTGCCTTCACTGTTGGGTGTGTGCAGCAGGGTCAAGGAGCCGTTGATCTCATCCAGAGAGAGCGCCTCATCGAACGCAGACGCGTACTTGGGGAAGATGGCAGCAGCTTCTTCAGGGTGCTCGAACGTGTACTGCCAGGCGCGCTGTGAGGCGCGCACGAACTTGCGGATGATCTCAGGGTTCTGCTGGGCATAGAAATTGTTCACCACGATGGCGCTGGACAGGGTATTTACCTGGCAGATGTCCACCAGCTTGCTCCAGGTCATATCGATGCCGGTTACTTTTTCCATGCGCAGCGGTTGGTCAACGAAGTAGCCCAAGAAGGTATCCGACTGTCCTTCCAATACGGAGGTCTCTTTCGCAGCCGGGTTCGCTACCTGGATCAGGTTGATCTGGTCTTTGGAGATGTTATTCTTGCCCAGGCAGGCATCCAGGATCGCCAAGCTGGCGTCGCCCGCGGTGATAGCAATGCTCGAGCCAGGCACCTTATCGATCGAGGTGATCAGGTTGGCATGATCGCCGCGCTGGATGAAGGACATCGGGCTGGATTGCAGTGTTACAGCCACAGCCTTTACAGGCACGCCAGCCGCGACGCCGCGCATCATGGTTGCCGAGTCAGCATAACCGATGGGGTTGGTGCCATTGCCGATCAACTTGACGACCGTGGCGGAGCCAGAGCCTTCCAGGATGGTTACGTCCAGGCCTTCTTCTTTATAGAAGCCCTTCTCCACACCCAGGAAGAACGGGGCATGCTCGCCGTACAGTGTCCAGTTCAGGCGAAACTCGATTTTGATCATTTCCTCTGCTTCTTCTGCCTGGGGAGCGGCGGGTTGTTGGGCGCAGCCTGCCAGGATCGAGACAAGCAAAGCAATGATCATCAGGCGGAACAGGTTGTTCTTATTCATCTATCTACTCTCCTATGCGTAAAGTTTAGTGTTGAGCTGCACACACATCGACCAGGTACTGAATTAACTGCTCTGCTACCTTCACCTCCTTTCTCCTCCTGTACTACGCAGCCGGATTGATCCAGCTACATGGTACCGTGCTCCTGTTCTCCAGCGCGGCGGGAGACATGCCACGGAATCATGAAGTGCTCCAGGATTTCAATCGCATAAAACAGAATCAACCCGAGCGCAGTCAGCACCACGATCGCAGCGAACAGTAGCGCAGTCTGCAAGTTCGAATTGGCAACCAACAAGATATACCCCAACCCGCGATCGGCGCCCACAAATTCGCCCACAACTGCGCCAACCACTGCTAGCGTCGCGGCGACCTTCAAGCCGCTAAAAAGATACGGCAGGCTGGTTGGCAGACGAAATTGTGTAAAGATTTGATAGCGGCTGGCGCCCATTGAGCGCGCCAGGTCGATCATTTCCAAAGAGATCGAACGCAAGCCAACCGCGGTATCGATCACAATCGGAAAAAAGGAAATCAAGAAAGCTACCAGCACCTTGGGCATTGTGCCAACGCCGAACCAAACCAGAAACAGCGGTGCGATGGCGATCTTGGGGACGGTTTGAAAGAAAAGTAGTATCGGGGTGATGAAACGGTCGAAGGTATTCGAGGAGGTGATGCCGATCGCCAGGGGAACGCCAATCACTACCGCCAGCACATAGCCCAGGATCATTTCATATCCCGTTACCAGGCCATTGGACTGCAAAGAATCCCATTCATCCACCAGCGTGCGCGCAATCTCGGTTGGTCTGGGCAGCAGATAGGATGGCAGGTCGAATACATTCACCGCAATCTCCCAGATCAACAAAAATCCGAAAATGCCGATCACCGGCAAGGCCCGGAGCCGCCACTCTTCCTTGGTATCGCTGGCGACTTTGTTTTTTCGAGCCAGTGCATGTCTTTCAGATTGTTCCATCGATTAGATCCTTTCGTTTAATGAAAATTGCGCCGAAACTTCATCGAGCGTCTCAAATCGCCAATCTTCCAGCGGGGTAAACCAATCTCGCGGGTCAAAAATGATATCCAAACCAAATGGCGCTCTGGTCAGGCTTTCTAAGTTTACTTTTCCGTTCTTGTGCAGCACCTGCGCAAAGCCGCGGGCGCCGGCCCGGTAAAGATCGGGGTGAGCCGTACACATCAGCCTTTGTAAATCTGCTGGAAATTCGCTCATCCCGGAAAAATAGTGGTGCCCATTGCGCTCAACATGGCTGATGCCCAGCACTGCCATCACCGCAAGGTCCTGAAGCAGCGCAACTGGCCCCACATTGACCAGATCTTCACCGCTCAAGATCAACGTCCGCCCCGGCTGTGTGCGGCGTAAAGACTCCAACAAACAGGCATTGGCAATACCTTTGAATACGCCTTTGCAGTTCTTGTGACTGGTTCCGTTGTAGCCAAGATGCAGGGCGATCTTCACGCTTTCAGGCAAAGAATCGGATTCATCAATAATCATCGCAGGCCGGTCTCGCCATTGGCTGAAAGCCAGACGAATATCTTCGCCCAGGGCGCGGCTGCGATGCAGCGGCTGTTCTACGTACAGGATGGAGCTGCGCAGGCTGTTCAGTTCCGGAGTGTCCAGCAGGGCGCACCAGAAATCCTTGAATTGGTCGGGATGCTCGAACTGCTCGTTGCCATCCAGCGTGGTGGCATAGCCCTGCGGGCATTCCTGCTCCAGGAGTAAGGCAATGCGGTGCAGCCTTTCGAAGTCTGCTTCGCGTTCCCCGCTTAGCTTGATCTTGAAATATGTAAGGCCATAGGTACGGATGGCTGATTGGAGCGATACCGGCAGCCCGTCGTTTGGGTAAGAATCAGCAGACAGTTCCTCATCCAGCACAGGATCGGACAACCCGATGGTATGGCGCACAGCGGTTTGCGCTAACGGTTGTGCTGGCAGCAAGCTGCTCAATGCGCTGCTGGACAGCGAAACGTGCAGCTCAGCCAGTCGCAGTCCTAAGGATCCATCTCTTAGCAG
The DNA here is from genome assembly GCA_041736465.1 of Anaerolineales bacterium. Lineage (GTDB taxonomy): Bacteria > Chloroflexota > Anaerolineae > Anaerolineales > UBA4823 > JAJUJL01. Next base: position 51,275 of record JBGSTO010000266.1, read on the forward strand.
TTGGTGAAATGGCTGCCCTCTTGAGCGGCAGAATGCATCGATCAATGCCCGCTCTACCAGGCTGGCGCCAAAGCTCCACAGCAGCGGTGGCGTCTTGCTCTGCTGTGCCCATGTGCGCAGCGCACTGTAAATGTGCTGCCACAGATCAAACGGAGTCGGCTCCCACCCTGCCTGCAGCGCTGCCTGGCAGGCGAATTGGATGACCGCGAGCATTTCTTCGACATCCTGCCGGTAGCTTGTGTCTGGATCCTTGGTAAACCATTTGGGGATCAGGCTGTCGGCCGCGCTGCCGGCAGACAGGCGACCATCCACCAGGCACTCCAAACGCAAGAACAGGTGAGGCACCGCTTTCAGCTCGGCAATGCCGTAGCGAAACGGGATTCGGCTGTGCAGGTTATGTACGAACAGGCGGGCAGACTCAACTTTTACAGTCATCGAGCATCCAGGTTCGCACGCTATCCGTTCGCGGCGACCTCCAGGCAGGCTTCAGCGCGTTCATCCAGAGACAAACCCAATCCGGGAGCATCGGGCAGTTTCAGCATATCCCCTTGTGGGCGCAGTTGATCGCCCGCCAGGCTGTCGCCCAGGAACTGCGGGCCATTGAGGGCACATGGCTTCTCAAGTCCAGCCCAGGAATACAAATGCAGTGCGGCTGCCAGCGATAGATCCGGATCTGTCAGGCCCGACCCCAGCACACCCAGCCCATTTTCACGAGCAATCTCCACGATGCGCCGAGCGGCCCACAGACCTGCCGAACGAGCTGGTTTGAGGGTGACGCCATCCAGCATTCCTAAAGCAATAAATTCCTCGAACTCCACCGGCGAGATGATGCCTTCATCCATGTACACCGGTACTGCTCCCAAACGCTTCAGCGCCTGGTATCCACGGATCCGGTTTGGCGGCAGAGGCGACTCCAGCACCTGCACGCCTGCATCTGCCAGGCGCGGCAGGATTTCCAATGCCGTATCCACGCTGTAGCCCGTGTTGGCATCCGTCCATAAAAATGTTCCGGGAAAACTGCGCCTTACCAGGCCCACCAGTTGCAGATCATATTCAGGAGTTTGCGGCGGTCCAACCTTGATATTGAAATTGCTAAAACCGCGCTGCCGCGCCTGTTCCATTTGCTGCTCTGCCTGCTCCAGAGTGGGAGCATTCAAAGTCCAATTGAGCTGGATGGATGAGAGCCTGGCGCCGCCGAGCAAGTCAGCGGCACGCTTGCCCAATTGCCTACCGGTTAAATCGTAGCAAGCCAGGTCTATCGCCGCTTTGCTCAGCGGCATCCCGGTCGAAAACGCCGGGCGGATGGCATAATTCATGCGCCGGTGGATTTCCTCCATGTCAGCCGGGTTGGCCCCTACTATCACTGGTGCTAAATAGTTGCACAGTGTAGTTTCAACTGATTCGCTGGTTTCATACGTCCAGGTAGGCACCGGCACAGCCTGTCCCCAACCTTGATTGCCATCCTCGTCGGTCAGGCGAACAAGTATAGAAGGCCGCCGAACGATGCCATCTGCGCCTGGTTTGAAGAACTTAAACGCGCCCACAAAAGAATAATCGAAACGACCAACTTCCACTCGTATGATCTGGCTCATACTCGCCTCACACTACCTGACTTTTTGTTTGGGATGCCTGCCGCCATGCTTCGGCAGCTTGTTTCATGGCGCGAATGTTCTCCAAAGGAGTGTATGGCGCCATAGCACAGCCCGGATTCAACACGTCCACGCCGCGCTGCAGGCAATCCATGGACGACCGGTATACATCCTCTGGTGTACCATTCAGCAGAACCTTCACCGTGGGCACATATCCCACCATTGCCACCTTGCCTTTAAGAGATTGGCTGGCAGTGGTAATATCCACGCCCTCATCGAAGCTGTAAGCGCTGGCGCCGGTCTCGGCAATGAAAGGCGTGTGCCGGGTAGATTTTCCGCAGATATGGAGTATCGTCGGAGCCTTCACCCCCGAGCATAAAATTCTATGGTAAGGAGCAATAAAATCTCGGTATGTGCCGGGTGAGATCAGATCCCCAGAACACGATGCCTCACCCAGTGTGATCGCATCCGCCCCGGCATCGACCTGTGCGTTGGCGTAGCGCACGGCCAGCGGTGTCAGCGCCTGCATAATGCGGTGCACATAGTCCGGGTCGGTGATCAGCCAGATGAGGAAGTTGCTGAAACCAAAAAGCTTGGCCGCCATTGAAAATGGGCCAACGATCGAGGAAACGACTGGCACCTCGCCGTCATAACGTTTGCGCAGATCTGAAATCGCCCTGAGCACTACGGGTACCCGGCCGCGATCGAAGAAATCATCTGGAATATCCAGCTCATCGGGATGAGAGAATGGATGTGCTGTTTCAGTAGGGAGTGTGTCGATTGTGCGAAAATCGATAGGAGCGCCCAGGGCTTCGACTTCAATGGTCATGCAGAATGGTAGTTTGATGCACTCGATTCCGGTATATAACCAGATTGTTTCTGCCAATCCAGCCAGCATCTGAGCGTTGTGGTGCGCTTCGGGCCAGTGGATGCCGCTGCGCTCCATCATCTCAACCGTAATGCCGGTAGCAATCGAAGTAACCGGAGGGCGGTCAACCGGTTTGAAGCTTAACGCTGCCAGAAATCTCTGCTTGGCATTCATTTCATCGGCCCAGGTCTATTGTTTATACAGAATGTCGATTCAGCCATTTGATAGCTCATCTTTCGACCTGTGAAGGCGCGCTCTGCCGCACGACCAGCTCGGGGCGGATGACGATCGTATTTTCGTGGTGGTTGGAGTGTTGAATTTGTTTGAGCAGCAAACCCATCGCCTGGGAGCCCAGTTCGAAGCGATCCACCCTGCAGGTAGTAAGCGATGGGGTCACCCAGGCCGCGATGGGAATATCATCATAACCAACCACCGCCACATCCTCCGGAACCCGCACACCTGCCTGCTTACAGATTTGCAGCGCGCTGACTGCCACCAGGTCGTTATGACAAACCAGGGCATCCAGATCAGGGTATCTGGAAAACAAATGCTGGATCGCTTCCGCCGCCTCTTCCTGAATAGGCCGGCAGTGGTACACCAATCCCGCATCATATCGCAGCCCATGATGATCCAGCGCACGCTGGTAGCCTGCCAGACGCTGCTGGCTGGACAGGGAAACCAATGGGCCGGCGACCACGCCGATCCGGCGGCGCCCCCCACGCAGCAAGTGCTCCACCACCTGCTCCCCGCCGTGGGCGTCATCGATTAACACGGTACCAACATTTGCTACAGGCAGCTGGCGTGATACCAGTACGACCGCAGGAAAGCGTTCAACTGCGGCGCACAGTTCATCATCCGGCAAGCGTGAGCTGCATAAGATCAGCCCATCGATCATTTTCTCTTCAAGCGAGGCCAGGACTGACTTCTCCTGCTCGGAGTCTTCATTGGTGTTGCACAGAAAAACGCTATATCCTTTTGAGTATGCCTGGCTTTCTACGCCGCTGACCAGTCCTGAGAAGAAGGGATTATCAATATCCGGAATCACCAAACCCAGGGTAGTTGTGTGCTGGGTTACCAGGCTGCGCGCGATGCTGCTGGGTCTGTAACCCAATTCATCGATAATCGCCAACACCTTCTCCCGGGTAGACTCGCTCACATCTTCTTTGTGATTGACCACGCGGGATACCGTCATCAGGGATACACCGGCGCGGTGAGCAACTTCGGTCATGGTGATTCTTTGTGCCATGAGCTCCTCAAGGCTGTTAGCGATACCGTTATCGTTATCGTTAGCGCTCACAGTATTATAGAGAAATCTCACAGCAGAGTCAATTACCCGCATGGGTGATTTGTTCCCAACCGGAAAAGCGGCTATCCCGCCTTCCCAGATAGCCATCAAACGTCGACTTCGACCAGGATTTTTACCGTTTCAGCGTGTGGATCTGCCAATAAGTCAAATGCCTGCTGGACTTCCTGCAGCGGAAAGCGATGAGTGATCAATCCCTGCAGATCTACCCGGCGTGCTGCCAGCATTAAGACCGCATCTTGAAAATTCCAGTTATATCCCTGTGATCCTGCCAGGGAGATCTCGCGCTGCACAAACAAATTGGCTGGCAAGGATACCTCAGGCTGCTCGAATAAACCCACCAGAACTGCTTTGCCCCCCTTGCGCAGTGACTGGAGCGTTTGCTGGAGCGTAATTTGGAGCCCGACAGCCTCAAAAGCTACCTCCACACCCAGGTTATCCGTCAGTTCTTTGATTTTCGAAACGGCACCGCCCTGGTGATTGTCCAAAGCCGCGGCAGCGCCCATCTCCACCGCCTGCTCCAGCCGGAAGCGTCGCAAATCCACAACGAAAACCGGTTCGGCGCCTGCCAGACGTGCAGTTTGCAGCAGCAGCAGACCCACCGCTCCCGCACCAAAGATGGCGCACGATCGCCCCAGGGTTAGTCCGCTGAGCTTGAGTGCGTGTAAAGCGACCGACAGCGGCTCGAGCAGGGCGCCTTCGGCATACGTTGCGCCTGGTGGAAGCCGGTGCACCCAGCGCTCTGGCGCACAAAAGTGCGTCGTCAGGCCGCCTTGCCCGCGCCGGTATTGGAAGCTGATATCGGTGCATAAATGATACTGCCCGCGCAGGCAAAAATGGCAGGTGCCGCAGGCAATTACCGGCTCTACCGTCACCCTATCCCCGGGCTTCAGCCGGGAAACGCCCGCCCCTACTGCCACTACATTGCCGGATATTTCGTGCCCCACAGACACCGGCAGCGCCGCTGCCGGATGCTTGCCTTTGAAGATGTGCAGGTCACTGCCGCACAGGGTTACGGCACGCACGCCAATCAGTACGTCCTGCAGACCGGGCTCTGGCATCGGGCGTGAGAGCAGCTCCACTTTTCCCGGAGCGACAACGTGAGCCATGGGTATCTCAACTGGCATGGTTTAGCGCCTCCTTCAAGACCGGGTTTTCTAACCGCCCGAGACCTTCAATTTCGACACGCATACGATCGCCGGGTCTGACCGGCAAACGCGGATCTGCCGTATCCCCTCTCCGGCGAGGCGAGCCTGTCAGGATCACATCTCCCGGTTCGAGGGTTGCCAGCCCGGAAATGTAGCTGACCAACGCGGGTACATCAAAGCGCATCTCGCCGGTGCAGGCATCCTGCACCAGTTCGTCGTTCAACCAGGTCCGCAGGCGTAAATTACCCGGTTCGAGCAGCTCATCACAGGTAACCAGCGCCGGTCCAAGCGGGCAAAAGCTATCCAGCATCTTACCGCTGGTCCACTGCGAGCTGCGCGCCTGGATTTGAGGCGCGCCAACATCATTGGCAATCGTGAGTCCAGCCACATATTCCCATCCCCGTTCGGGAGGGATTCGTCTGCCCACACGCCCGATCACCACCGCCAGTTCGCCTTCGTATTCCAGATAGTCTACTTCCGGAGGCAGGTACACGGCAGCTCCCTGCCCTGCCAGGCTGGTAGCAGTCTTGTGAAACAGCACCGGGTATGCTGGTGGATCAAAGCTCCCCGGCGGTATAGGCGGGTAGTTCAAGCCCACGCAAACCAGCTTGCCGGGTCGCAGCACAGGCGGCAGCAGGCTGACTTCATCCAGGGGGCTGGTAATCCCCAGGTTTAGCAGGCGGTCCGGCATCTCCGCCAGTTGAGAAACAATCTGCTGCCGTAGCTCGCTCAAGCCCTCCATCGCTTGTTTGCCAGCCTGCAGCAAGCTTTGCATTCCCTCGGAGATAATTTCCGCCGAGACAGGCGCCAGGTAGCCTGCCTGGGACGACCAGGTGTGCAGCGCATTCAAAGGATTAATGATCAGGTCACCTTCAAGCAGCCCGATGCCCGTATAATCATTCTTCCGGAAGCTCACTAAGCGCACAACACCACCTCCAGGAGCCAGATCGAACTCAGCCGCCCGATAGAGTCTCGGTGAAATTGGGTGCACGCTTCTCGAGGAATGCGTTGCGCCCCTCGACAGAATCCGCACCGCCTCCCGTCCGCACCCGCATCTCTCGTTCTAAGGCAAGGCCAACTTCGTAGCCTTCACGCAGCCCGGTATTGACGCAGCGTTTACTGGCAGACACTGCCAGGGGGGCATTGGCTGCGATCTCTCCGGCGAGCGCGAGTGCTTTGATCAGCAGCTGCTCATCAGGAACCAGGTATTCCACCAGTCCCATCTGATACGCTTCGGCAGCCTCCACAGTGCGCCCGGTCAGCAGCAGATCTAAAGCACGCCCGCGCCCGACCAGGCGCGGCAGGCGCTGTGTGCCGCTGCCAGAAGCAAAGGCGCCAACTTTAACCTCGGGGAAACCGATGCGCGCCGAATGGGCTGCCAGGCGCACGTCGCAGGCCAAAGTGAGCACCGCACCGCCGCCCATCGCAAATCCATTGATCGCTGCCAGCACCGGCAGGCGAGAGGCTTCGATGGCGGCATTCAGACCGGCTTCGACATAATCGTTTTCCAACAGCCAACCCACGTCGGTGCTGAAATCACGGATATCCGAACCAACCGAGAATGAGCGCTCAAATCCGGTCAGCACCAGGCAGCGCACCTCCGGGTTGGCTTCCAGATCCAGCAGCGTGGCCCAAATTGCCCGCTTCACCCCGAAGCGCAGCACGCCTAACGGTCTCGATTGGATCGTCATGATCGCGACGCCAGGGCGCGGCTGTTCCACGACAACAGCTTCACGCTCCATCGGGCCGGGCGGGATGGTTGGATACTGCCGGTCTGCCTCCGGTAAGACAGGGCTCATTGCACACCTCCATCAGGTTGGTAGCCAGGGCGAAGCCGTACCGGTAGATTCAGGCGCGGCTTTGCCAGGATATCTGCAGCCAGCTGCATTGGCTCTGCTGCGAATATGCGCGCATCCATCTCTTTCAGGTGCGTGCTGACCCGCGGCGTAAACTGCATGAACGCCAGCACATCTCTGTGCACATCGATCCCGGGCGCCACCTCCACCAGGGTCAGACCCTGCTCGTCGCGCTCGAATACCGCCCTTTCGGTAATGTAGAGCGCCTGCTGGCCCTGCCGGGCTGCATGCCAGCCGTTATATGAGATCTGTTCCAGGCGCTCGATAAACTTCGGATGCCGGCCTTCTTTCACGATGTTCAGCTTTCCACCGGACCAGGCAATTTGCAGGTCACCGGCAGTGTACGTGCCGCTGAAAACCATCTTACGCGCACTTTGCGCGATGTTTTGAAAACCACCAATGCCGATGACCTTATCGCCAAACCGGCTGACGTTGACGCTCCCCTGGGAGTCGACCTGGGCAAAGGAAAGAAAAGCAAGGTCCAGCCCACCGCCGTCATAGAAGTCGAACTGGTAAGGCTGGTCGATCAGGGCGTCGTAGTTCACTGCCGCACCGGCATCCACACCCGAGGCCGGAGCACCGCCGATCAGCCCTTGCTCGTTGGTGAGCACGATCTGCTCCAGAAAACCTTCCTCGGCGGCGATATTAGCGATCCCGGTGGAGATTCCCGCTCCCAGGTTGCATATCGCCCCCGGGAAAAGCTCCATAGCAGCCCGGCGAGCGATCGCTTTGCGGGCATCATTGGGCAAGCTGGGGATCTGATCCAGCGGGATGCGCAGCTCGCCGGCATATGCCGGGCTGTATTCAGTCATGTAGGTTTGGCGCTGGTCAGGGTCCAGCACAACCAGATCTACCAGCATTCCGGGAATTTTGACCTCCTTGGGCGGCAGCGTGCCGCGCCGCGCCAGCCGCGCCACCTGCACGATCACCACACCACCGGTATTGTGGGCAGCCTGCGCCATCGCCAGCATCTCGCCGAAAACCGCCTCGCGTTCCATGCTGATGTTGCCATCTTCATCCGCAGTCGTACCGCGCAGAAAAGCGATATCAATCCGGTACGGTTTATAGCGCAGCCACTCGCGGCCGTCCACCTGTGCCAGCTCCACCAGCTCGTCTTTCGCACACTCGCTCTGCCTGCCGCCGCCGTAGCGCGGATCCACAAAAGTGTGCAGCCCCACTTGTGAGAACAGGCCCGGGCGCCCGGCAGCGATCTCGCGCATCAACTGCGAAAGCGTCCCCTGCGGCAGAGTGTAGGCCTCGACCTGGTTGCGGCGCGCCATCTCCTGTATCGGCGGAGTATTGACCAGCGCCCCGGTCACAATGCGTTTGAGCAGCTCGGGGTGCGCCAGGCGCCCCACGCCCTGGGTGGACATGTCGCCGATGCCCACCGGGTGAAGCAGGGTGAGCTGCCTGGGTTTGCGGGTTGACTCAAAGCGGGCTGCCAAGGCCACGATCAATGCCTCTGGAACCGCATGTCCGCCGCCTGAGCCGCCAATCAGCACGGTGTCACCATCTTCAACCAGTTGTACGGCTTCTTCAAGAGAGACGATACGCACAGGTCATTTACTCCTATTTTGCTTTCATTCTGCCTTGATCGTTTTCAAAATCTCGGCCTCAGGCGAATTTTTATAAAAATCATCCAACGGGTAGCAGCCCGAAACCATGCCGTTGCGCGGCGCGGTTGTGCAATCGCTGAAGGTACGGCAGATGCGCTTGCGGTCCAGGACGCGCCCGGCAAGCACATCGGCTGGCATCTCCGGATACGCCAGCACCATACGGCCCAAGCCGGCAAAATCGATCATGCCAGTACGTACGGTAAACTGCGCCACATGCGGCAGCCATTCCTGCAGATAGCTGTAGCCGGTGCCTACCATAGCCATGTCCGGAAAACGCGCTTTGATCTCGGCATGCGCGTTGATCATGCGCGCCACTCCCACCAATGGGTCTTCGGGAGGCTGGTAGCCATCCGATGGCGGAAAATATGCCGGGCGCTGCATATGCGGGTTGTAGTACGGGCTGCCAGCAGAAAGGTTTACCAGCTGGATATCCAGGGAGCGCAGCAGTTCGATAAACTGCACTGCTTCCTCTACCCGCGGCTGAAGGGGATCATCGTGATCCGCGCCAAATGCAAACGGGTAGCGACCATGCTCATCGCGATGAATCAGCGGCTGCCCTACCCCGTCCTCCCCCGGGCGGAAGGGTGGGAAATCATAGACGCTGAAGCGCACACCAATCATCAAACCCGGCGAGTCTCGGCGAATTCCCGCCACGATCTCGCGTAGAAACCGTGTGCGATTCTCGAAACTGCCTCCGTAAGGTCCCGGGCGGGTATAAGCGCTCAGGAATTCGTGTCCTAAGTAGCCGTGACAGTGCTTAAGATCGACGAAGTCGAAACCCAGGGATTGAGCCTGCCGGGCAGCGCGCACGAACTCTGCAATCAGCGCCTCAATCTCCACATCTGTCAGCACCGGCAGCGCCGGATCGACCTGATAAATCTTTTCCAGTACGGGGTGGTGATAGAGGATGCGCGGTTCCAGGCGCTTCTTCTCATTCGGACGGGCGAAACGTCCCGAGTGCGTCAGCTGCAAACCCAGCAGCAGGTCGCTGGTATCGCCATAAGTCTGCCGGTGCGCCTGCAGCAGCGTCTCGCGCAGCTTCGCCAAACCACTCAACGTACTGTCCAGGATCATGAGCTGGTTCGGATTGGCGCGGCCGTCAGGGCGAACCGCCACCGCCTCTCCACCCCAGATCAGTTTTGCACCCGAGCGCCCAAAATTGCCCCAGCGGCGCAGCGTGTTCTCTGTTGGCAGCCCGTTGTCTTCGCCATCCCAACCTTCCATGGGTAGGATGCAGAAACGATTGCCGATCTTTTTCCCACCGGACAGTACATAAGACTGCGCCAGAGGGCCATCGGGGGCGGGCTGCAGTTCCTCATCGAACGGCAGGTGGATGCCCAAAGCAGCAGTGTACTGGCGAAAGTCTTGAGGCGTACGCAGGCGGGCTACTCGAGTATAAGGATTGGCCATGATTGCTCCTGTTATTCTTAGATATTCAATGGTCGTTTTTGGCGAAAATCGCGAATCCAACCCAGCGCCTGTGAGGCAATGTTCTGGATGGAAGCAAAGTCGCCTGCCGCTACCAGATCCTTGCGCACTAACTGGCTGCCCATTCCAACGCAGGCTGCGCCGGCATCGAACCAGGCGCGCAGGTTGTCTTCCTTCGGCTCGACACCGCCGGTGGGCATCAATCGGGTCCACGGCATCGGTCCAAGCACATTCTTGATGAATGCCGGGCCGCCTACCTGGCCTCCCGGAAACACCTTGACGATCTCCACGCCCAGTTCCTCAGCCGTAGAGATCTCACTCACCGTGCCGCAGCCAGGGGAGTAGGGCACTTTTCTGCGGTTGCAAACCCTGGCTACTTCCGGGTTCAATACCGGTCCGACGATGAAATCGGCGCCCAGCTGCAGATACAATGAAGCCGTCCCGGCGTCCAGAATCGAGCCAGCGCCTAAAACCAGGCGGTCATCTGACCGGAAGCGGCGGAACACCTCCTGGAAGACAAGGTGCGCGCCGTCGCCGCGGTTGGTAAATTCGATCGTGCGCACACCCGCCTGCAAGCAAGCTTCAATGATCCGGCAAGCGGTATCCACGTCACTGTGGTAGAAAAGTGGCACCAGACCGGTTTCCAGCATGGCGTGTAAAGTATGTAAACGACTATGTTTTGACATTAGATATCCTTTTTATTCCGCTCTTAACGGCTCACTCGCCCAGAGGCGTCGCCGCCCATCAATTTCTCGACCTCGGAAACGGAGACCAGGTTGAAATCTCCGAATATTGTGTGCTTGAGCGCAGACGCGGCTACGGCAAAGTTCAATGCCTTTTGGGAAGCCTGTCCAAATGTGTTCAAACCATAGATCAACCCCGCGACGAAGCTGTCGCCCCCGCCAACACGATCTACGATATGTGTGATATCGAAAAACGGACCAAAGTACAGCTCTCCCTTGCGCCACAGCACTGCACTCCAGGTATTGTGGCTGGCGGAAATCGAACCGCGCAGCGTGATGGCTATGGTGTGCAGGTTGGGGAATCGCCGGGCAATCTGCTCGCACACATGCCGGTATTTCTCGGCCTCTAATTTTCCGGAAGTGACGTCTGTGTCTGGCGCATGAATGCCAAACACCTTGGCGGCGTCTTCTTCATTGCCAACCGCAACATCACATAACGAAACCAGCTCAGACATCACCTCACCCGCAGAACGTCCCCATTTCCACAGTTTGGCGCGGTAGTTCAGATCCGCCGAAACCGTCAGCCCGGCTGAGCGTGCCGCCTGAACTGCTTCCAGGCAGGCAGCTGCTGCTCCCTGAGAGATTGCCGGAGTGATACCGGTCCAATGGAACCAGTCAGGAACATTGTGTGTTGCGCCTGCTGCTTGAAAAACTGCCGTCCAGTCGATCATTCCCGGTTGGATGCTGGCAAAGGACGAGCCGGCGCGGTCATAGATCACCTTACTGCCGCGCTGCACCGCCCCGTGCTCCAGAAAATAAATTCCAATCCGGTCGCCTCCTCGGGCGATGTGCGCTGTGCCAACACCATATTGGCGCAGAAACTGTACGCAGGCCTCGCCCAAATCGTTGGCTGGCAAACGGGTGACAAAGTCTGTGGAGATGCCAAAGTTGGCCAACGATACAGCCACGTTGGACTCCCCGCCTCCGTAGACGATGTCGAAGCTGCGCGCCTGCCCGAAGCGCTGAAACCCTGGGGGAGACAGGCGCATCATGATTTCACCAAAAGTAACTACGTGTGTCATCCTTCGCCCTCCTGTTCAAAGGTTTCGAGTTATGATCCAATGCTTTATTTACAAGCGATGTAAATGGAAACCACCGTCGACGTTGATCACCTCGCCGGTGGAATAGGGCAGCAATCCTGCAGCGATTGCCGCCACCGCTTTACCAACATCTTCCGGCTGGCCCCACCGGCGGATCGGAGTCAGCCCTTCTTCCAGGATCATGCGATCGTATTTATCCTTTACCACTGAAGTCAAGTCTGTGGCAATAATTCCGGGCCGTATCTCGTACACATGGATGCCGTACTCTGCCAGCCGGTCTGCCCATAGGGTGGTCGTCATGCTCAAGCCTGCCTTGGAAATACAATATTCGGCACGCGCTGGGCTGCTGGTGTAGGCGCTGATTGAGCTAATATTGATAATTTTTGGATCTTGAATCTCCCCCAGCCCGAGCAAGCGTATCATCTCATTGGCGACACGCTGGGTCAGGAAAAATGGTCCCTTCAAATTGATGCCAAGCACTTCATCGTAGCTCTGAACACCCACCTCGAGCATATCCATGCGCTTCTTGGGACCCACGCCGGCGTTGTTCACCAGCAGATCGATGCGCTTGAACTGATCCAGGGTTTGCTCTACCATGTCGTACAGATTGTCCAGGTTTGCCAGGTCAGCCTGGACGAGCAATACCCGGCTGCCCTGGGCTTCCGCTATCTGTTTGACCTGCATGGCTGCGCCTTCATCTTTGCGGTAATTGACCACCAGGTTCCAACCCTGCGCTGCCAACGCCAGACAGATACCCCTGCCGATCCCTCGGCTGCCGCCCGTAACCAGAGCTACTTTACCACTCGCCATCGCTCTTGCCTCCAGCATCCACAGATTTTCGTGGCGTCGTCTTCAATGACATTGCCTTATCCAGCGCCTCAACAAAGAAATACTCACCCCACATCACACTCTCGTTGACACCCAAACCTTTCTTCAGGTGATAAATCCCACCCTTGAGAATGCCTTCCCAGCCGGGCGTCTGGTCTGCCAGGTAAGCAGGACCGGTTAGTGTATCCAGGATAATCAAGGCTGCCTGGCGGTACCTGGCAGCCGCGTGTTGATCCTGTACGGCGCGACTCAAATCCAGCAAGCCGCTGGCAGCAATGGCAGCGGCAGAGCTTTCTGCCTGAGACTGCGGGGCGCGCCAGTCATTGGGGGGGATTCCAGGCCCGTAAAGCGCCTCCTGCGCGAAGGAAGTTTGTTCCAGGTAATAATCGGCGCAGGACTGCGCTGTTTTCAGCAGCCGCACATCGCGGCTGAAACCGTAGGCAGTGGTAAAGCCATACAATGCCCACGCCTGTCCGCGTGCCCAGCTCGAATCGCCTCGCCAGCCTTGATGGGTGGACTGGCGTAAAAACTCGCCGCTTTCCAGGTTAAACAGGCCTTCATGCGCCGTACTGCCGTCGCCGCGCACCAGGTAGCGCCGGGTAGTCAGGCAGTGCTGGTTAGCCTTCCTGAGCAGGTCTGCGTCACCGCTTTGCAGAGCAGCGTAAAACACGATGCCCACGTTCATCATGATATCGATGAACAACGAGTCCTCTGAGACGAAAGAACGCAGGTACTGGCCTTTTTCTTTAAAGCGCATCCCCATCGTTTTGCCCGCATTGATCACAACCTGGTGAACGGCGGGATCCTGAGTCAGGTTGTACCAGCGCTTATAGGTAGACCAGAATAAAAAACCCAGGTCGTGAACGCTGCGGTCGTGCTGCCTTTCCTCGATCAATCGAGAGTAGCGCTCCGCGCGCTGCCGCCAAACCGGGTCACCGGTGTGCTGGTAAAAAATCCACATCATTCCTCCGGGGAACCCCTCACACCAGTTCGTCCACGTCTCCCCGGCTAAATACCATTTCCCCTCCCTGGTGTACATCGGAAATTGATCAGGATGCTTGCTCACCAGTGCAGATACCTGAGACGATGCGAATTCCATAGCGTCTTCTAACCGTGGATAAATGTCACTTATGTCAGGAATTACTTGCACGATCTCCTCCTCACATCCGGAAGGTTGAATAATCCAACTCGCCAATATTAATCCAGGTAATCTTGCGGAAACCCCAAGCGGTGAGAAATCTGAGCGGCTGTGCGACGCACCATCTCGCCCAGCTCGGACAGGCGAGCATCCGGCATTCTTTGGAATGGCACAGAAATACTGACTGCGGCTGCAGGGCGACCATCGTAATCCAGTATGGCGGCAGCCACGCAGCGCCCTCCCAACTCGTTTTCTTCGTCATCGATGGCATACCCGCGCTGCCGGGTGCATTCCAGCTCTGCCAGAAATTGGTCGGTATTTGTGATCGTATGCTGCGTGAGCGGCTCGAACACATGCCCGGCGACGAAATCACGGATCTCTCTTTCGGACTGGAAAGCCAGGAAAGCCTTGCCCAAGGCGGTGCTGTGGACGCGCTCGCGCTTCCCGATCTCCGAGCGGAAACCGAGCATGCTCGTACCGTGCATTCGCTCGATATAAACCATGTCGGGGCCACGCCGCAGCGCCAGGTTGACAGATTCGTTGCATTCATCGCGAAGACGATGCAGGTAGGGTGCTGCCACCTGGCGAAGATCATACTGGTTCAAGAACAAGCCGGCTCGCTCCGCCAGCTTGAAGCCCAGCCTGTACTTGCGATTCTCTGGATTCTGCTCCAAATAGCCATTGACCTCCAGCGTATGGATCAGGCCGGAAGCAGTAGACTTTGCCAGTTGGAGAGCCTCAGCAATCTCAGTGGTTCCAAGTTCCGAAATGCGCGCATTGTAGATATCGAGGATATCCAGAGCACGCTGAACCGATCCGATGAGCTTGCCTTGCTTACTTGCCATGCGCACCAGTCTCTTAATATGTAGGGCTTGCTGGGAATTTGTTCGGCATTATCGAACAATGTTTGACAATGTCGACTTAAGTATGGTAACATAGCCCTGGCAGGCTTGTCAAGCATTCGTTCATGCCTCATCGATCGACAAGCCTGCCTCGCTCTTAATTCAACCAGATGACCAACGAACAGCTTAAGTACCCTCGTCTTTGTCTGCATACCATCACTACCCGCGCCTGGAACATAGAAGAAGCTATCGGAAACTATGCGCAGGCAGGTCTGGGTGGCATCACCATCTGGCGGCAGGCGTTGGAAGGGTGTGATGCGCCGGCTGTTGGGCGCATCGCGCGCCAGGCCGGGCTGCAGGTAGTATCCTTGTGCCGGGGTGGTTTCTTTCCGGCAGTCACTCATTCAAAACGCCAGGCTGCCCTGGACGACAATCGCCGCGCCCTGGAACAGGCAGCACAGCTAGGTGCGCCGCTGCTGGTGCTGGTGCCGGGTGCTGCACCGGGGCAGTCTTTGCAGGTTTCTCGCGCCCAGATCGCCGAAGGTATCGCCGCCTTGCTGCCCGAGGCGCAGGCTGCCGGCGTGCGCCTGGGCATCGAGCCGCTCCACCCTATGTATGCCGCCGATCGATCGGCGATCAACACCCTGCGCCAGGCAAATGAGCTGTGCGCCGCGTTGAGCTCTCCCTGGGTTGGCGTTGTGGTGGACGTGTATCACCTGTGGTGGGATCCCGATCTGCCAGCCGAGATCGCTCGCTGCGCTCAAGGCGGCTGGCTGGCAGCATTTCACATCTCCGATTGGCTGGCGAATACCCGCGATCTGCTGAATGACCGCGGCTTGATGGGCGAAGGCTGCATTCCCTTGCGCGAACTGCGCCACCAGGTCGAGGCCGGCGGTTTCAATGGCTTCCACGAGGTGGAGATTTTTTCTGAACGCTGGTGGGCACGCGATCCCAAAGAATTCCTGACAGAGATCCTGGCGGCATACCAGCGGTGCTGTTAAAATTACAAAAAAAAACACAACTTTGAGAGACGGTTTGGGAGTACCCGAATGATGAGCGAACCTGCAATTAAAACCACCGTTGTCGGCAGCTACCCCGTTCCGAGCTGGCTGCAAGCCCTGCCCTCCCGCCCCGCACTGCGGGATGCCTTGCTGGTCGTGTTGAAGACTCAGGAGCTGTCCGGGCTGGATGTAATCGCCGACGGCGAGCTGAGCCGCTTTGACCCCAACCATCCCGAGACCAACGGCATGATTGAATATTTCATTGCCCCACTGGAAAACGTCCGCACCCGCCTGGGGCGTGAAGAGCTGAATCACTTCCGAGCTCAGGCCGGCATGTCGTTCCGCTCCCAACCCGCCGGGGTGGTTCACGGCCCCATCGGGGAGGGCACCCTCAATCTGCCAGCCGCCTGGCAGATGGTGCGCAACCTGACCCACACCCCGCTCAAGTTCACCCTGACCTCCCCTTATATGCTGGCTAAAACGCTGTTGGATGAGCACTACCGCAATCTACCGGCATTGTGTATGGCGATCGCAGAAGTGCTGCGGAAGCAGGTGGCAGAGATCGATGCCGCCGTCGTCCAGATTGACGAAGCCAACCTGCCGGGGCACTCCCAGGACGCCTCCTGGGCTTACGAACCGATCAACCACGTGCTCTCTGCAGTGCAAGGTGAGCGAGCCGTGCACCTGTGCTTCGGAAATTATGGCGGCCAATCCATCCAAAAAGGTTTCTGGCGAGATATGTTGGGTTTTCTCAACAACCTGCAGGTAGATCACCTGGTGCTCGAGTTTGCGCGCCGGGGACTGGATGAGCTGCCGGTATTCAAAAATTTGCGGGAGGGTATTGCCCTTGGTATCGGAGTGATCGATATCAAAGACAACGAGATCGAAACACCTGAAACCGTGGCCCAGCGCATCGAACAAGCTGTGGCTGTCCTGGGTATTAAGCGAGTCCGCTGGGTACATCCCGACTGCGGCTTCTGGATGCTGCCCCGCACCGTGGCAGATGGTAAAATGGCGGCGCTGGTTGCAGGGAGAGACTTATTCCTGGGTCGCGGGTAATCATCCCAGTCTGTACCTGGAGGTAAAAATGTCAGTGCTAACGCCTTATTTTGCCGCTGCACAGGAGCATGCTGCCGCTCTGCTGCGCGAGCTGGTGGATATCGAATCGCCCTCCCACGATAAGCAGGCCGTCAACCGCATGGCAGACCGGGTCGAACGAGAAGCAATTGCGCTCGGAGCGGAGATATCGCGGCATCCAGGCGGCGAATTTGGCGATCGGCTGATCGCCCATTGGAAAGGCAGCCAGGCAGGATCGGGTATTCTGCTGCTGTGTCACATGGATACGGTCTGGCCGGTTGGCACTCTGCAGGAGAGGCCCGTACGCACTCAGGATGAGCGCATGTATGCGCCCGGCGCGTACGACATGAAAGCCGGCATTGTCATCTCCCTGGAAGCGCTGCGTGGCTTGCAGTCCCTGGAAATCTTACCGGCCTACCCGGTAACCCTGCTGTGCACCGCAGACGAAGAAACCGGCAGCCACGAGTCACGCTCGACGATTGAATCCCTGGCGGCTGAAAGCCGGTTGGTGCTTTGTATGGAGCCGGCTTTACCCGGCGGAGTGCTCAAAACAGCCCGTAAGGGTGTCGGTGGATTTGACATCCACATTCACGGCCGCGCCGCCCATGCCGGCGGCGACCACGCGAAAGGCATCAATGCCATCGAAGAAATGGCCCATCACATCTTAACGCTGCAAAAATTGACCCGCTATGAAACCGGCACTACGGTGAACGTGGGCGTGATCCAGGGAGGCAGCGCTTCGAACGTGGTACCTGCGGAATGTCGCATCGAGATGGATTTCCGCGTCGCCGCGCTGGAAGAAACCGAGCGTATCCTGGCTGCGGTTCGCGATCTTAAACCCCACCTGGATGGCGTACGTATCGAGATCGAGGGAGGTCTAAACCGTCCACCGATGGTTCGGAATGCCCTGATGGAGCGCACCTTCCAGCAAGCAAAAGAGATCGCCAGACGGCATGGCTATGAGCTGCAAGAGGGCGGCACTGGCGGGGCCTCGGATGGCAACTTCACTGCTGGCTTGAACATCCCCACCCTCGACGGCTTAGGTGCGGATGGCGATGGCGCCCATGCAGTCAGCGAACATGTTCTGCTTGACAGCCTGCCGGCAAGAGCGGCGTTGCTCACCGCACTGCTGTCCGAGTGGCAGTAAACAGCTAATTACGTCCTGGCAAGCGTTAGCCAGCAGCCTGAGATCCCGGCGATTTCAGGCTGTTTTCATACCGTTCCCAGCGTCCGAAAGTGCGCAGCGCATGCTCGATATCCTCATCCTTCATTCCACCAATCTTTTCGCCGGCAGATCGTAAGATCCAATACACCTCCGCCGCTTTATCCACATATTGTAAATAATCCAGGGCGCTGGACAGCGAAGGGCCGGTTGCCAGGGCCCCATGCAGATGCCACAAAACAATAAAGCAGCGTTTGACTGCCTCGGCAGAAGCCAACCCAAGCTCTAACGACCCCGGCAAATAGTAGCGCAGGTGCGCCAGCCCTTCGGGGAGCAGCAAACGCGCCTCGCTCTGCATGCGCAGGAGCACATCGCTCATCTTGCGAGCATCGAAGAATTCTTCCAGGTGCGTCGCTGCGATCAATCGCGGCGGGTGGGTGTGCAAGATGGCGATATGCTCCGGGCGCACTTCCTCCAGCGTATGGTGAATTGCGCAGTGGGAGGGCATCTCGCTGGTTGGATTTTGATTCCCACACAGCCAAACATAGGCCTTCCCGCCGGGCAAGATGCGGTACAATCCCATGCCTTGCTCAGGGTGAACGGCAATATCGCGCGCGCGCGTCCCCGTTCCGCTGACCAATAAATACTGCCCTGCCAGGGAAGGTACTTGTACCGGCAGGGAGCGCTCCGGGCCTGGCAGCAGCGCTGCCAGATCATCCGGCACTGCTGCCAACCGGATCGAAAAGTTGCCTCCAGCCGCCTCCGACCAGTTGAGCACAGCCAGCCAGTGAGCTACCTGTCGAATTTCTTCCAGTTGGGGAAGTGCATTCAGTAGCGCGTTCATTCTGCCTGCCCATTTCCAGCACTAATTTGCGCGGCCACCCGGCGTACACTGGCTTTGATTTCTTGCTCGTCCAGGGTTTGAAGCTCGTGGTCGAGCATTACCGGTTTGCCGTGGATGAACACGCTGCGCACATCACTTTTGTTCACCGCATACACCAGGTGGGAGTACACATTGTACAGCGGCGTCAGATGCGGGCTGTCTAAATCCACAATGCTGATATCTGCCAGCTTGCCGATTTCCAGCGAGCCAAGCTGATCCTGCATGCCGATCGCCTGCGCCGCTTTTACTGTAGCCATCTCGAAGACATGCTCCGCCTTAGGGCAAGTCGGATCGCCCCATACGCCCTTGTGGATCATGGCAGCAGTAAACATCTCTCCGAACATATCCAGGTTGTTGTTTGTGGCTGCGCCATCCGTGCCGATAGCCACATTGACCCCGGCACGCAGCAGGTCTGGCAGGCGCGCCACGCCATTCGACAGCTTCAAATTGGACTCTGGGCAGTGGGCTACCGAAGTGCTGGTTTCCTTCAGCAGTTCAATTTCATCGTCTCTCAAATGCACGCAGTGGGCCAACAGCGTGCGCGGTCCCAACAAACCGATCTCATGCAGGTATTCGATCGGTGTCTTGCCATAGCGCTGGCTGATCGTTTCTACCTCGTAGCGTGACTCGGAAGCATGCGTCACGAACAACAGCCCATAATCGTCTGCGATCAAGCGCGCATTCTCAAGCATTTGACGAGAGGTGGTATAGGTAGAATGCACCTGAATACAGCACTGCACCAGAGGGTTTGCGCGGTATTCTTCGATATAACTTCGGGCGCGAGGGATGTGGTTCTCCGGCATAACGCCATCCGGACCAACGATTTCCGTAAACGCCGGACCATTTACCAGGCGAAAGCCGGCTTTTACAGCAGTGCGGGTGTTATCCCAAAGCTGCCAGTACATATCATGCGCGCAGGTAACCCCACCCCGGATCATCTCCACCAGCGCTAGCTGGGTGCCAGCACGCACATTTTCAACGTTAGCAAAAGCCGCTTCCAAAGGCCAGATCCGCCCCAACCAGGCTTCTAATGGCTGGTCATCTACCAGGCCGCGAAATATGGTCATCGCCAGGTGAGAATGTACGTTGATCAGGCCTGGTATCAGCAGGCAGCCCGAGGCATCCAGCGTCTGCCGGGGATGCACGCGTTCAACCACCTCCGCGGCTGACCCGATGGCGATTATTTCAGCTTCACGCACCGCGATCGCGCCGCCTGGAATCACCTTTCGTTCCGAGTCCATTGTAACCAGCGTTCCGCCTGTGATCAGATAGTCGGCATACAGCTTTGTTTTTTGTGTGTCGCTCACCTGTATTACACCTCCGCTCATCCTGGTTTAAAGCAGTGGCGTCTTGCCGCTCACTGCCGGCAAAACGCCACTGCCCGTTATCCATTAACCGAAGTCAATCCTCGTCTTCTACGAATTGTTCCTGCCCGCCCAGCATGAAACTGGCGACCACAATCACCAGCAAGAATGGTAAAACCGCCAGCCAGACAGCCGTGCTGCCCTGAGTACCGCTGAAACCATAGATCTGCTGCCCGGCAGCCCCGACCGCAACCAGCAGGCCCACGATCAAGCCACCCAGGGAGCCGACAATCATCAACAAAGAGCCCAGGGTCTTGCCAGCGCCTGCCGCCACATCATCCTTGTCCATAATGTCGGTCCACACCAATCCCCAGCGCTTGACGCGCGGGTAAAACAGGGCCAACAAAATTGGACCAACCAGGAAAGCTGCAGCAAAGTTGTTTACCGTGATGGTAATTGCCAGGAAGGCAAACGGCACGATCTGGGTAATGTCCAGGTACCAGGCAATGACGATGGCGCATGCCGCCGATGCGGTCAGGGCTACCAGCTCGAAGGCCAGGATCTTATTGACACTGTTGGTTGTCGGGGAAATATCGTCTTTCTTGACCAGGCCGAAGGCCGCGCCCCACATCTTGTAGGGGACAAAGGCAAGCAGAAAATTGCCGAAGAAACCAAAGATCGACCCAGGCCCAAACGTACCGCCGAACAGATCGCCGATGGTATTGCCGATGGCTGCACCCCATGCGCCCGCCGGGCCAAAGAGCAGGCCAAATACAGGCGGGAACACGTTGGCGGGGCGCACCTCGGTGATGCCGGGGACGATAACGATGCCGCCCTTAAATACGATCAGAAAAGCAGCATAAATGGCTGCCGAAAGAGCGACCAGGATGATCATCCGGGTGTTCTTCCACATCGTAATGACTTCTTTCATTTCAGACTCTCCTCTTATGATGGAATGAAAAACTGATGGCGATAGTGGCACTCTTACTTCTGATACAGAAGAGAAATATCGGCTCTTAGCACCTCCTCTAAGCTTCAAGACTCCTGCGGCGGGCGAATCATCATGAGTGCACTTTCGCAGGAGCAGATCGGTGAAGGTACGCTTTCTAATACCTGGATAAACACAAGCAATAAGCTCTTCAGCAGATCATCTACACCCTGGGTGACAATTTGGATATTTTCTTCCAACCCTGCTGCCCAGTTGATCGAATAGGCTACTGCCGCGTAATGCATCCCCAGCTCACGCGCCAGCACCACTTCCGGCACGCCGGTCATACCAACGAGATCCACGTCAAGCCGCTCGTACATGCGGATTTCTGCCGGGGTCTCGAAGCGCGGCCCATTGGTCGCCCCGTAGACACCGCCTTCGATCAAATCCAGTGCCATGCTCCCCGCCCGATCCTGCAGCTGCTTGCGCAGGGTCTGGCAGTATGGCTGGTTCATTTCCAGATAAGCATGTCCGGAGCGGTCACCGTTATAGTACGACAGGGCGCGTCCCGAAGTGAAATTGATGAAATCGCTCAGCGCTACCAGGCTCAAGGGGGGCATCATACGGTTGATGGAGCCGACCGCATTGGTCGCCAGGATGCGACGCACGCCCAGCATTTGCAGCGCTTTCATGTTTCCAAGATAATTGATCGCATGTGGAGGGTTCTTTCGCTTTGGACCATGCCGGTTCAGGTAAACTATCGGGAAAGGCTGCTGCTCGATCAGGGAAACGACCACATCGCCATACGGAGTAGACACCTCATGAACGTGCAAATCCATCCCAGGCAGGCCTTCGATGCCGGTGCCCCCGATGATCGCTACTCTCTCAACCGTTGGTCCCATGGACTCCATCTCCACCCGTAGAAACCTTCATAAAGGGAAATGGTTTCTCAAGTCGAATGGGCTGAATACCCCAGCACGTGTAATAATCCCGGATACCAGGTGGGGAGGTGTGATATCAAAAGCAGGGTAATATGCAGGAATCTCATCGATCGTCGTTGGCGTTCCCCGGCATTGGCGCAGCTCAGCCGGATCGCGTTCTTCGATCTCGATGGAGGCGCGATCCGGCTTGTTTGGATCTAATCCCCAGCAGAACGCGAAATAGGGAACCTGATGGTGGTGGGCTGCAATCGCGTTTTGGAACGTACCGATTTTATTGACCACATGCCCATCCAGGGTGATTAAATCCGCCGCGGTGAAGTATTTCTGCACTTTTCCCTGAGACAGCACATGGGCAGGCATATTATCACTGATCAAATGGACGGGAATTCCCAATTCGTGAATGCAAGGGGCAGTCAGCCGCGCTCCCTGCAGATAAGGCCGGGTTTCGGGAACGTACACCTCGATCCGCTTCCCAGCCTGCCATGCCATGTTTAGGCTGAGGATAAAGGCTGTCTCAGCAAAGCACATAGTTAAGATGCCATCGCCATCGGCAATCAAATCGGAGCCATAGCGAGCAGTGCTGGCGTAATCGGCATATGCCTGGTTGCGCCGCTGCTCGATCCAGGTCAAGAGAGCCGCCTCTACCGGCTCGCGGCGCTTAACCGCGCCCACAGCCACCTGCAAAGCCGCTTCCAGCCTGCGGTGCAGAGCTGTGTTGGTTGGGCGGGTGTGCATCAAGCGCAAAGTGGCTGCTTTCAAACCGGCATGAATATCATCTGCAGAATGGCTGCTCAGGCGACTTGCCTCCATTACCAGGGCATACATGGCAGCAACCGACGGCCCACCGCCTTGAGTCACCATCGTCTCGATCGCGCGCGCCACGCTTTCGACATCTTCACAGCGCTCAAAAGTCTTCTCGAAAGGATAACGGCGGCGATCCAGGATAAGCACCGCTCCATCTTCGTAGCGGGCGACATTTTCCCTTTTTAGGACAAATGGAAGCATCTCATTGATATCTGCGGTCATATTCACATCCTTTGTTCGATCTTAGAATCGCCTCAGACCAACCAGGTTGCCATATCCCGCGATATTCAAATAGATGGAGATGGCAACGAACACCAGGCCGAAGATCAGCACCAGGTAATCGGCTGTGCGCAGTTTTATTTCGAGAAATGTCGTACGTGATTCCCGAGCGCCAAAGCCTCGCGACTCAAGCGCCATGGCAAAGATATTGGTGCTGCGTATCGTGGAGATGAAGACCGGAATGAGCAATGGGATGAATTTGCGCATGCGTTCGATCACATTCCCGCTTTCCAGGTTCAGACCGCGACTGCGCTGTGCCTGACCGATGATCAGCGTATTGGCTGCGATGGTCGGCACCAGGCGAAGTGAGGTCGAAATGGCAAACCCCACACGGTAAGGCAGTCCTAAGCGGATCATTCCCATGACCAATTCTTCGTTGCGTGTGGTGCTGACCATGATCATTCCCATGGTAATGATCGTCAACATGAGCAAGGTACGCGCAATGCTGTAAAGCAGCGATTCGACTTCGATGATCCAGAAGAGCGGCGTAATGCCATTCGCAAAGAGATTCCAGATCACCAGGCTGGAGACCGTAAGCACGAGCAGCACAAACCGGATGCGGCGCAGGTTGGGCCATGCCCTGGCGATGACCAGCTGCAAGAAAACTAGCGCCACGCATGGGAGCAGCCAAAGCGGGCTTTCGAATTGCAATACAGCGATGAAAATGATCATGAATATCAGCAGCTTGGTGCGGGGATCCAAGCGGTGAATGGGGGTCTCATAATCCAGGTAGATTTCGGCTTCCATCAGTTGCTCCCTCCGCGCAGGCATTCCAGCATGTCTTCAGGTCGCAGCATGGTTTTCCCCAGCAGATTGCTAAATTGGATGAAATGAGGTGGCCGCAGGTAGGCCTCCGTGAGCAAGTCTTCTTGCCCAAAAACCTGGCGCGGGGTTCCCTGGAGGAATAATCTGCCATCTTTGATTACAAATACTCTTTGCGCATATTCTGCCACTACCCACATATGGTGGGTGACAAATATGATCGTGCTGCCTTGCGCATTCAGCCTGCGCACCATGTCCATCATACTGCGCTGCTCGCCGTAGTCCAGTCCAGTCGTGGGTTCATCCAGAATGAGCACTTCCGGGCGGGCCGCTAGCACTGCTGCGACCGCCACTCTCTGCCGCCCGCTTTTGGTCAGGCTGAACGGATCCTGATCTTCAAACCCGGCTAAGCCAACCGCCGCTAATGCTTCTTCCACCCGGCTTTTTATATCCTTCTCACCGAGACCGCGCAAACGGGGGCTGAACGCGACTTCATCGAACACGGTTTCTGAAAATATCTGGTGGTCTGGGTTTTGAAAAACATATCCCACTTTCTGTCCGAGCCTAAAAACGCCTTGCTGCCGGGTCGGCTGATCGCCAACCAGCACCTCACCCAGGCTAGGCAGTAATAACCCGTTCAGATGCTTGGCGAGCGTGGTCTTCCCACTGCCATTTTGCCCCACAATAGCGATCATCTCGCCCGGAAAAATCTCCAGGTCAACGCCGTGCAGTGCCTGAACGCCGCCTGGATAAGTATGCGAGAGTTCCTGGCACTTGATCAGCGGCCTCCCGCTGTTTTTCAATGCTTGCGTCTCTCGCTCGACCAGGGAAGCATACCCTGCTTCAGATAATCCCCAGCCAGACTTTTCGAAACTCCTTATCCCCTCATCAGGTGTGAACGGGAGCGGCTGGCTTTCCTGCTCGCCAGCATCGATACCTGCCTGAAGATTGCCGCCGGCTGCCTTCCTTGCCTGCAAAAAGAAACGCGGAATTCCCAAGGGCATTAGCCCCAACTCCTCCATCAAATCGACATCCTGGAGCACATCCCGCGTCGCACCCAAACGCACGATCTCACCATCCTTCAGGAAAGCCACTCGATCGGCGTGCAGCACTTCCTCGGTTTCATGTTCCACCACCATCAAAGTGATGTCATGGCGCTGGCGTAAATTATCGGTAATTTGGAAGATGCCCAGCTTGCTGATCGGATCCAGATCGGTCGTGGGCTCATCCATGACCAGCACCTGGGGCTTCATTGCCAGCACAGAGGCAATGGCTAGTTTTTGTTTCTGCCCGCCCGAAAGGGTCGAAGGAGGTCTTTTGCGGAATTTCTCCAAACCCACATAAGCCAAATTCTCGTGGATTCGGTCGGCAATCTCCGCTCTGGGCACAGCAAAGTTTTCCGGCCCAAAGGCAACCTCCAGCTCCACACTGGTAGAAAACAACTGGGCTTCGAAATCCTGGAAAACCAATCCCACCTGTTCTGCCATCTGAGAGACAATATGCTGGCGAGTATTGCGCCCATTGACGATTACATCGCCGCTAAATTTTCCTTTATGAAAATGGGGAATCAGCCCATTGATACAGGCTGCCAGGGTGCTCTTCCCAGCCTCGCTGGGCCCCATCACCACCAAGAATTCACCCTTGCCCACCTCGAGCTGAATATCTTTCAAAGCCGGCTTCTTCATTCCCCGATAGCGATAGCTCAACTCCTGGATAGAAATCACGGGTTCGGGCATGAGGCGGTCCTCTGACTGAGAATGGGTGCTGGAATTCATTATAGGCAGAAATATAGGGGTGTCAAGCCACCTGCCGCACCGCTGTATTGTCGGAAATCGCGTGACTGCCTGGACAGAACGCCGAATTGTACATATACTTGTACCGGTACAATCGCTACATCAGACGGAGCACTCTTCGAAAACATGACTGCTGATTTTTCCGAAATCGTTATCCTTTCCCTGCAGGTGAGCGGGATCGCCCTATTTTTCAGCACTTTATTGGGCATCCCAATTGGCGCGCTGATGGGACTGTACCGTTTTCCAGGCAGAAAGCTAGCCGTAGCCCTGCTGTACACCGGCATGGGCTTTCCTCCAGTTGTGATCGGGTTGCTGGTGTATTTGCTGCTCTCCCGCTCTGGGCCGTTGGGATCTCTGCAATTAAGCTGGATCCCTGATCTATTTACTCCGGGCGCAATGGTCATTGCACAAACGATCATCAGCTTTCCATTGGTGGCTGGTTTTACCATGGCGGCTGTGCTGGCAGTGGATCCCCAGCTGCGCCAGCAGATGCGTTCCCTGGGCGCCTCGGAAAGGCAGACTGCCCTGACTCTACTGGCAGAAGTACGCCTGGGTGTGATTGTCTCGATCGTAGCGGGTTTCGGCAGCATTATTTCAGAAGTAGGTGCAGTCATGCTGGTGGGTGGTAACATCGCCGGACGCACACGGGTCATGACAACCGCAATTGTATTAGAAACGCGCAAGGGTGATTTTGACCTGGCTCTGGCTTTAGGGGCAGTTTTATTGGCCCTCACATTCCTTGCCAACCTGATCATGCTGCGCTTACAAGGGAAGAGCTTGGACTGATGAAAGAAACCATCTATCGCTTGCGGAACCTGGCAAAAGATTACTCCGGTCGTCGAGTGCTGGATATCGCCTCCCTGGATATTTACCGGGGAGAGGTGCTGGCTATCGTCGGGCCGAGTGGATCAGGTAAGAGCACGCTGCTGCGTTTGCTGAATTTTCTCGAATCGCCGACCCAGGGTAGCATCAACTTTCAGGGTGTGAGCTATAACGGTGTCAAATCGCCTGCCCTGGAAGTGCGCCGGCAGATTACCACCGTCTTTCAAAGGCCGCTCTTACTGAATCGCACGGTTTGGGCTAACGTGCTGTTTGGCCTGGAACTGCGCAGCTCCCCGCGCAAGCAGGAGCGCGCCCGGCAAGCTCTGGAGCAGGTCGGATTGTTAGACGCAGCCAGCCAGGCTGCGCTAACGCTCTCCGGCGGCGAAGGCCAACGGGTTTCTCTGGCGCGCGCCATCGCCCTCCAACCCCAGGTGCTGCTGTTGGATGAACCCACCGCCAACCTGGATCCATATAACATTGCCAAAATCGAAGACATCATTTACAAACTTAACCAAGACCAAGCTATCACTATGGTCGTGGTAACGCACAACATATTCCAGGCGCGCCGGTTAGCACAAAGGGTGGCGTTTATTATGGATGGTCAGGTGGTAGAAGTCGCACAAAATCCCGACTTCTTCGAGGCCCCGCAGGATGTGCGCACGGCTTCATTTGTGCGTGGAGAAATGGTTTACTAAATACAACCTCGCTCTTACCCCGGCAGCCTGGAATTCAAAGACATCATATGCTGCAGCGCCTGCATGGCTTGCTCGAATGTCAGCACCTGCCCCCCGAAGCCGGTCTGGAATCTGCTGGCATCCTCCTGGTTTGCAAAGCACAGCAAGGAGGGCGCACAGCAAATCTGCACCTGGCTCTGCAATACGAATACTGCCTGGCGCACATTGTGCATTTTTCCGTATAGATAATCCGTTGCCAGCGCTGAAATCACCCTGGATTCATGAGAGATATACATTAAGCCGCAGTGTGGGCAGCACGCTGCGACCTGGCTGCCATCATCCAACCGCAGCGATACAGCCGTGCGCTGATCTACGCCCACTCCACACATTACGCACCCGGCTCTTGGCGAAACCAGGTGATCAGGCTGCTGGCAGGTCAAGCGACCATGCGAGCGGTGCACCAGTCCGGCGCTCACCAGAGCGGCAATATCGCGATAGATCGTCGCAGACGAAATACCCAGGTGTTGCTGCACCTCGCGCACCGTCGCCGCACCTCGCCCACGCAAATAGTCCAGGATTAGCCCCTTTCGCTCACTTAAATAGTCCAAATATCATCCCTCCCTCACCTTGCCTATCAGATTCAAGCATGATAATATTATCATAATTTCTCAAATATTCTCAAGTTTTCCCAGGAGGACACATTCTATGAAGCGCTTGGTTTTCCCCCTTTTACTGGTGGCAGCTCTATTGTTGAGTGCCTGCGCCAGCAGCAGCGGTCCAAAGATCGAAGTGCAAGACCCCTGGGCACGCGCTGCAGCGATGGGCGGTGAAATGAGCGGCCAAACCATGGGCAATATGGGCACACCCACCGGCAACACCGCCATGGGAGAAATGCAGCACGGTGGCGCCAACAGCGGCGCATTCATGCTCATTCTCAACAGCGGCAGTGATGCCGACCGGTTGGTAAAAGCCGAGAGCGATGTCGCCAACGCGGTTGAAATTCACCTGAGCGAAATGAAAGACGGGGTGATGACCATGCGGCAGGTAGAGGGCATCGACATCCCTGCCAAAGGTCAGGCCGAATTGAAACCCGGCTCCTATCACGTGATGCTAATCGGCTTGACACGCGACCTGGTGGCGGGCGAGAAAATCAAGATCACACTTCAGTTTGAGAAGAACGGCAGCATCGAGGTTGAGGCCGAGGTTCGGGCTCCTTGATCGTCGCAGGCTGCGCTAATTCCACAGCTTTTATAGGCTTGTTCTACCATGAAATCTAACTTTCTGGCGCTGGCGCTGCTTGGAATCCTGTTAGTTGCCGGCCTGGGTTTTGGCGTTTACCAGGCATTCTTCGCCGCACCATCATTCAACGGTAATGTTATCGATCCTCCTGCGCCTGCGCCAGAATTTACCCTTGAATCCGATCATGGGCCAGTAAAACTTGCCGACTTTCAGGGTAAATATATTCTTCTCTACTTCGGCTACTCATACTGCCCGGATGTTTGCCCTTCCACCCTCTCGGATATGAAACGAGTGGTGAACGCTGTGGATCCCCAATCGGCGCTCCTGCAGGGCATCTATGTGTCGGTTGATCCACGGCGAGACACCCCGGGGAGAATGGGTGAATTTTCCCGTTTCTATCACCCATCCTTCATCGGCCTGTCTGGATCGATGGAAGCCATCGCACAAACTGCCACCGCCTACGGGATCGTTTTTCGCTACAATGACGCCGAATCGACCACCAATTACACGGTGGATCACACTTCCAGGATTACCGTGATAGACCCACAGGGCAGAATCCGCCTGCATTGGGAGCACGGCACAAGCTCAGATGAAATGATCTCCGATTTGCGGCAGTTGATGCGAGAGGATTGAGCTGAGCCTGGCTGTTGGAAAACCGTCTGGCGATGCGTCGCCGTGAAATAAACCTATCCACAAAAGACTGGATCGAGGCGAATCTCCTGGTCCAGTTCTTTTTTTGCATCAGCCGGCAGCCAGCAAGCCTGAACCGCATTCAAAATCAACCGGCAGATATCTTTGCGGGAAAACCCTAACCGGGCTTCAAGCAGCTGGTATTCCAACGCCAGGCTGTTGCCGAACATCTTGGGATCATCTGTGTTTACGGTGACCAGCAAACCCCGCTCGAAAAATTGGCGCACCGGATGTACATCCAGCGATGGCACCACCCCGGTTCGCAGGTTAGAGAGCGGGCACATTTCCAAAGGGGTCTGGTGTTCAGCCAGCCAATCGACCAGAGCATCATCTTCTGTCGCTCGCGTCGCGTGACCGATGCGCTCCGCTTTCAATCGCAGCACTGCACCCCAAATGCTCTCTGCCCCGGCAGCTTCGCCGGCATGCGCGCTGGTATGAAAGCCAAGCCGGCGCGCTTCTTGATACACCTGCTCAAAAGGCTCCGGGGGGTAGCTCTGCTCTGAGCCGCCAATACCTACCCCGACCACACTGTAATCTTTCACCTCAGATAGTTCCGCCAGGGTGCGGAGTGCCTTCTCCGGGCCAAAATCACGCACCAGATCTGGTACCAGGGCAACCTTCACACCCGGCGCCTGATCCAGGCCGCGGCGCACGGCTTCGACGATACGCTGTGTTTGCAAGCCAAGTTTGTGGAAATCAGGCGGGGATAAGAATGCCTCGACGTAGCGCACATTTTGTTGCAGCAAATCTTCTGCCACAGCACGAGCAAAAAATGTGAAGTCGTCATACTCACAGATGAAAGAATTTTTCCACACCCACGTATCGATGAAATGGGGAAAGTCACGATATTCAAAACGCCGGACGAGCGCTTCTGCATCTGGCAGTTCCGGATCACCCCCATATTTTTGCACCAATTCCCAAAGAGCAGCGTGTGGTATGGCCCCCTCCAGGTGCAAGTGCAGCTCCACCTTGGGCAGCCGTTCGAACCAGAGCGAATCCACCTGCGAAGGGATTAGATCAGACAAACCCGAGTCCCAACTCTAACATCTGCAGCCTGCTTACTTGATCATCGGTCGCCAGGCGGGGTCGAAATCAGTGAACGGATCATCCGTCAGCAGCGTGCGCGCCGCGCCGCTGCCGCTCACGATATAGATATCATGGTTGTTCCCTTCGGGCCAACCTTCAAATACCAGCCATAATCCATCGGGGGAATAACGCGCCTCACGCATCGGAAACGGCCCCATATCGTAGCGGAACTCATTGTAATCTGGAGAATAAGATGCCACAACTAAGCCAGGCACACCATTTTGTCCTTGAACCTGGGTGAACAAAATCAGAGTCCCATCCGGAGACCAGGAAGGAGATGTATTGATGGCGTCGCCGCTGCGTGAATACACTTCTTGATCGCTGCCATCTGCATTCATCGTCCAGATCTGTACCGGCCCCTTTTGGGTGGTGACAAATGCGATCTTTGTTCCGTCAGGCGACCAGGATGGCTGCCGGTCGTAGGAATACTGCCCGGAAAGGCGGGTGATTTCATTGGTTTCCAGGTTGATAACGTAAACCCGCGTGCGGCCGGTATTACGCAGAGAGGTGAAAGCAATAAACTTGCCGTCCGGCGACCAGGATGGATCGAAGTCTCCGCCTGGTACAGTCGGCAGTGGGGTTAGCCCAGTGCCATCGGCGTTGAGAAGAAAAAGCCCGGCTCCGCGATAGAGCTGTTGGTTCTTCTCACAAGGGGAGATGATGACCAGGCGCTGTCCATCTGGCGACCACTCAGGCTGGCAGGCGCCTTCAGGTAGGTCTGTGATTTTGCGCAAGCCGGACCCATCATTTTTCACCAGGTAGATCTGGATGACACCCGTGCGATCGGAAGCGAAGGCAATCTCGCCCTGTCCGCCTCCAAACGGGGTTGAGGTGGCGGTCGGTGTCGGCGGGACGATCACTGCAGATGGTGTCGCCGATACTAGCGGTTCAATGGTGGCGGTCGGGCTTACTGGCGGTTCCTCAGTCACGGTAGCAGATGGTGCCAGCGTTCGGGTGGCTGTTGGAATGCCAGCCACGCCAACCGTGGTACCCCTACCCACAGCCGCATCCATCGAGGTTGGCGTAGGGAAGATGAACGCCAGCGCCTGGGCTGGCAGGCTGGGATAGTACAGGCCGACCAGTATACTGATCAATCCAAAAGTAATCAGCGCCGTCAGAACGAGCCAGCCACGCCTGCGCGTGCCGCTGTAATCACTGCCGCTGCGCTCTCTAAGGGGCATGCTGGTTTGCACCGGCAGGGGCGAGCTGTTTTTAGGGCGCATGAAGCGTCCGGGTTCAACCTGCTGTTCGCCATCTTCCGGCTGCAGAGCCGGGGAGTTCATCGGCAGCGAGGATGGCGGTGGAGCAACCTTGTATTCTCCGGTTTTGCGCCTGAAATTGCTCACGCTCAAAAGCGCCTGCTTGAACTCTTCGGCCGTCTGGTAGCGATCATCCGGGCGTACGCCCAGGGATTTCTCGATCACCCCAGCCAGGCGGCGAGAGACCCTGGGGTTATGCTTTCGGATCGGCGTCAGCTCGGCTTGATCCATGGCACGCGCCAGGGCATCTTCTGGGATCGAACCCGTAAGCGCGGCGTATATCGTGGCCCCTAAGGAAAATAGATCGGAACGGTGATCCGTACGCGCCGTGCCGTACTGTTCGGGCGGCGAATAGCCGGGGGTCATTGCCCGGGCGCCGGTGGTTGTTGCCTGCCCGCTCTGGATGATCTTCGCCAGGCCAAAATCTACCAGGTAAATTTGCCCTTGAGGGGTAATTTTGACATTGCCCGGTTTGATGTCCCGGTGTACGATGGGAGGATTGCACGCCTCGAGATAGTTGAGCGCGTCACACAGCGCAATGCCGATGATGATGGCTTCATCCTCATCGATTGCGCCCAGGCGATCCATGCGCTGGCGCAGATCCTCCCCCTCGATGTAGTCCATCACCAGATACTGGCCCTGGGCCTCCACAACAAAATGATCGGTGACCCGCGTCAGGTTAGGGTGGCGCAGGGTCGCCAGGATCACTGCCTCGCGACGGAACTGGCGCGCGTACTCATCCGTTGTAAAGAGATTTTCCTTAAGCGCAACGTCCATGCCCAGGTTTTCATCAATGGCGCGATAAACCGCCCCCATGCCGCCCTGGCCCAGAATCTCCACCACACGGTAACGCTTATTCAGCAGCGTCCCACGCTCTAATGCCATAATTCCTTCTTGTAGGCTCTACCGGTCAAGACCATCATCCTAAATGCGGGTTACGAGTCCGCAGTACTCGCAAATGATTTCCGTCTGTCCGCGCAGTA
This sequence comes from Anaerolineales bacterium, assembly GCA_041736465.1. Classification (GTDB taxonomy): domain Bacteria; phylum Chloroflexota; class Anaerolineae; order Anaerolineales; family UBA4823; genus JAJUJL01. Next base: position 83,361 of record JBGSTO010000266.1, read on the forward strand.
TAGGCGCAGTGAAAGCCGCGCCGCAGTTGGAACATTGCTGTGGCGCGTTGCGAATGCGCTCCAGCTCCTCTTCCGAGACCTGCACAGCACGATCGCCGGCGTACCCACCGCTGCGAGCGCGACCGACCATTTTCACCCACTCATCCGCGACCGGTTGAGACAGCCTGAAACGCGCCGCGTGCAGCGCTGCCGGCGCTTGAAATTGAAAATTCAGCATCTGCAGCGGGCCTTCGGTTTCTGAAGCGACGTCTTCCTTCTGCACGTCCACTACTGTGCTCAGGTGCGCCTCGACTTTCAACTCGTACGTTCCCACCCGGTCTTCCCACAACAGGCGTTGGTCAGTCAGGAAGAGAATCCCGTTTTCGGGTTCGCCGCCTGGGGAGAAATACACCGCTTCTACAGCCGCCACGCCGCTTTCCGAAGCCAGCAGCCGGAAAGATGCGCCAGCTAGCGCTGCCAGCATCCAGTCCACCCACGCCAGGTGAGCCGACAGACTTTCCACTTCATCACTGTATTCGTCATACTGCGCCAGAACGGTATCCACCGCTGCGTCGGCCTGAGATTGCAGGGAGGCAACTGCCGACTTGACCTGCATGTATACCGGTCGGGCTGCAACCAGATTTCCCGACAAACCAACCAGGCGGGCCAGCTCTTGTTGAGCTGCCGCCATGCCATCGCCCAGCAGGCGTGATTGGTGATCCAGTGTCGCCTGGGCATTGGTCTTCACCCGTACCCACTGTGCTGATAGCACGGTCAGATCCGCTTCCAGATCCTTCTCGATCACATAGCCCTGCGCCCGCACCTGCGCAAGCTGGCGCTCGATGCCGCTAAGCTCATTTTCCAGCCGTGCCAGCTCGTCACGCGCTTCTTTTAACATCACCTCGTCCTGCAGGGCATTGACCTCGCTCTGCAGCGACAAGATATCCGCCTGCGTAACCGGTAATGCCAGATCGGTAGCTGATAAACCAGAACCGCTGCCGGCGCGGTCGTTTTCGATCTCGCCTGTACGGGCGCGTTCGACCAGCGCAGTCCAATCATCCGAGTCCTGCCCGTTCAAATGAAAGTTCACCCACCCCAGGCGGTTATCCTTGAACTGCACAGCCAGGAAATCTTGATGTCCAAACAGCCCCTTGCTCTCTGCCTTCTGTGCAGCTATATCCGGAAGCTTTTGGTCGATGATTACTTCTTGAACCAGTTCCGTCGCGGTGACGATGAACAGGACTTTCTTGGTTGCAACTTTCTCCTTGCGTTCGAATACAAAGCGCTTGTTGGTTAAAAACAGCACACCTTCCGGGTCGTCCTTGCCTTCTTTATCCCAGCGTGCCGCCGCCGCCGAAACCAGATCTTCTCCTGCGGCTAGCTGGAAACGCGCCCCGGCGAGCTGGTCGAGAGCCCAGTGAACCTGGTTCAAGCGGTTATTAAGCCCTGCCGATTGGGCTTCCACAGCTGCATACGTACGCTGCAGATCCAGAGAAATTCGCGAAGCCTCGCTCAGCAGGGCATTTACCTGGGACTGGGCAGAGCGCAGCATGGCGCCTGCCAGGTTTGGATTCGCCAGCATGCTGTTCAAGCGCTGGATTTGAGGATTCAGGGTATCTACGCGCGACTGGACAGCCCGCATCTGCTGTCCAAGGCTGGCTTCCACCTTGGGGCGCATGCTTTGCCATTGGCTCAGGGCGCCATACACTTGCTGCTCCAGCTCGCCCTGGTAGCGGTAGCCCTTCTGGCGAGCGCTCTCCAGGAGCTCCGCCACCCGCCTTACGAGCGCGTCCAGCTCAGTCATGTCCGACTGCACGTCGCCAAATGTGCTGCGGGTTTGCAGGTCTGCCAGCGATGACTGCAACGCGTTAACTTCGAGGGACAAATCTTGGGTTGCGGCTGCCGTGTTGACGGAGGCAACTTGTTGCGCACCACCGGAAGCCGCAGCAGCTACCATCGCGCCGATAGCGGTCGCGGCCGCGATATTCCCCGCACCACCGGCTGGTCTTGGGCGTACAGCGGGCGGCGTCGAGGGCGGTGCAGCTTTTGGCGCCATTTTTTGCAGGCGGTTGGGCGCCGGCACATTGGGCATCACCTTCACCGGCGGCGCGGTTGGACGCACCACCGGGCGCGGGCGGCTAGCCGCCTGGTTAACCT
>JBGSTO010000279.1:0-6225 GCA_041736465.1 Anaerolineales bacterium
ACGTGAAGGACTCGAGCCCGGACACGAACGGGTCCTTCACCTTGCCCTCGGTGATGTTGATGTTGCACGCGCCCGGCGCCAGGTACATCCAGGCTTTGCGCAGGGCGACCGCGCGTTCCAGGGCGACCAGCGCCCCCAAAAAGCCCGAGATCATCAGCGGGCCGTGCGCCAGAGGCAGCGTGCGCTGAATTGCAGGCCAGCTCCAGCCAATGCGCAGCCAGCCGCCCCAGATGGCTGCCAGCAAGGAAAGCAGCGCCAGCGCCAGCAGAGGGAAGCGCAGGCGGACCTGGGCAGCAGTGGGCACGCCTCAGTCCTGGCCTTTCAGCATCAGCAGCAGCATGGTGACCGGCTGGTGGGCGAAAATGCTGTGCGGCAGGTTGGCGGGCATATAAGCCCAACTGCCCGGGCCGGCTTCGTGCGTTTCCTCCCCCAGGGTGAGGCGCGCCTTCCCATCCAGGATGTGCAGGATGGCGGGAACGGCGGCGGTATGCTCCGAAAGTTCCTGCCCGGGAGCGAAGGCGAACAGGATGGCTTTATAACCGCCGGCCTTCAGAAAGGTGCGGCTGACAATGCTGTCGACCGGCGGGTCGCCGAGCAGGGTGGAGAGATCGGGTATGTACAGGATTTCGGCAGGCTGCATGTTCTTCCTTTCAGATGACAACAGGGTGGGAAAAAATTTACCGGTTCGAGCTTATTCGGGCGGGTGACCGGGATTGAGCGCGGCAGCCAGATCCTCCAGGAAAGGCTGTTCCGGCAGGTGGTAGGTGCGCAGGGCGTCGCCCAGGGTTTCGAAGGGCGACATTTCGCATCCCAGGCAGTTCATGCGGTATTTCAGGAACACCGGTGCAGCTTCGGGATGCTGTTCGAGGAGTTCAGCAACGATCATGCCAAGGGGTTGGCGGAGGGGATCCATATATTGATGTATAGCACCTTTGTCGAAGGTCTTCTTTGCGCCAGAGCAAGGAAGCGGTGGAAAAGAGATCCTTCATAGGGTATTGTGTGAACTGCCGTCCGGCAAGACAGCGCTAACCGTTTGCGCCGGGTGGTCGCGGCGGCGGAAGGTCTTCGGCGATGGTGACGAGGCCGTGCGGGATGCGCACCAGGATGCGCTCTCGCCCGGCAGAGATGATGCCGCGCTCTTCCCACTGGCTGAGAGTGCGGGATACGGTGAACAGCGTGGTGCCGGTCATCTCTGCCAGGTCCTGGCGCGAGACCGGCAGGTCGATCAGCACACCCTCTTCGGTTTTTCGACCCGCCTGGCGCGCCAGGCGCAACAGGCCGCGAGCGATGCGCCTTTCGACGCGCTCTGTGGTCAGCTCGCGCAGCCGGTCCTGGAATTCGCTCATTCTTACAGAGAGCTCTTTTAAGGCATTCAGCGCAATCTGCGGGCAGCTGGTCATAAGCTGGTGAAGATCGCGGCGCGACCAGGAGAGTACGGCCGCCTCGCCAACCGCCTGGGCGCTTACCGGGTAGCGCTGCCGCTCCAGCAGCGCAATAATTGCGAAGGCCTGTCCCGGCGATACCAGCCCCATGTTGATTTGAGCGCCCTCGAGGGTGAGCTGGAGCAGCCGTAGGCGACCTTCGACCAGCAGATACATGCGCTCGGCGGGATCATCCTGATGAAAGACGATGCCATCGCTTTCGTAGCGGCGCAGCACGCCAAGCGCCATCACACGCTGCAAGGCTTTCGCGTCCAGGTCATGGAAAATGTCCGCCTGGGCCAGCATAGGCGTTGCGTTTTGCATGCTGATACTCATTCTGTTTGATCGCTGTCTAAAAGCTGCCGGGCTAACCAGCGCGCCTCGGCAATTAAATCTGCCTGTACCGGCAGGGTATGATCGGGCGTGATGCGCAGCAAAAAATGGCCGGCGATGGATTGCACGCCGTCGGGCAGCGCCGGTAGCGTGACCAGGTAGCGCAAGCTGTCATACGCGCTGGAGCCGGGGGAGGAGGGTAAGCCGCGCCGGAGCAGGTAGGCGTTCGCCACCATTCCCGCCGCGCGCCGGGCGCAGACCCGCGCCATGCCTTCGTTGTTCGCAGCTCTGGCAGTCTCGGCTCGGTTTAACTCAGTTTCGAAGCCCTGGGTATCGAATTCATCCACCCATTGATTTTACCCGATTTCGACGCAATCTTTACCACGCTGCTTGGCCAGGTACAGAGCGCGATCGGCCTGGGCAAATAATGCTTCCAGATTTTTGGTATGCTGGATGACGCGGGTGACTCCCATGCTGATGCTGGTGTTCAGCAGCGCAGCCTCGCAGTGAACGTACATCTCACGCACCCGGGAGCTGAGCCGCTCGGCGACCTCGGCCGCGGTGAACAGGTCGGTTTCAGGCAGCAAGATGACAAATTCGTCACCACCGTAGCGACCGATGATGTCAATACTGCGCAAGTTGGCTTCCAGGCAGTGCGCCACCTGGCGCAAGACTTGGTCGCCGCACAGGTGCCCGTAGGTATCGTTGATGTGCTTGAAGTCGTCAATGTCCAGCAGGATGGCAGCCAGGGGATGATTGAAACGATGGGCGCGAGTGACCTCACGCTCACCCACTGCAATCAAACCGCGCCGGTTGTAGAGCGAGGTAAGCTCATCGGTAATCGCCTGGCGCTGGATAAGCGCGTGCAGGCGGGCGTTTTGCAGCGCTGCCGCGGCTGTGGTCGCCAGCGATCCCAGCAGACGCTGATCGGACTCGCCGAAAGCGTGAGAGGCGTCTGTAGTCAGTAAAAGCACACCCAGGGCTTTCAAGTTGGTGTGCATGGGCGCCACCAACAGTGAGCCAGCCTGTGGGTCTTCATCGCCTGCTGGAGCGATCAACAGCGGCTGGCGGCTGTTGATGGCCTCTTTCATCCAGGGGGTGATGCTTGCTGCCGGCAGATAGGAGATACGCGCGTCCCGGTAAGATGAGGCAGCGCGCAGCTCCAGCTCGCCCGTGTCTGAGGATAACAGGCGGATCTCGCCTCTTTCGGCGGCAGGGATAGCCGTTTTGGCCGCATCCAGTATCTTGCCGAGAAGCTGCTCCAAATCCAGAGTATCCAGAAGGGCGGAGGTTGCCTGGTTCAAGGCGTCCAGCTCGCGGGCGCGCTGTGCTTGCAAAGCATACAGGCGCGAATTCTCGATTGCCAGGGATACACGGTGGGCAATATCTTGAAAAAACAGCAGATCGGCGCGGTGATGCGGTTCGGCAGCGCCAAAGCGCAGCAGGGTGAGCGCGGCGAATACACGCGCCTGGTGGTAAAGCGGTAAGCTCATCACGCTCACCAACCGCACGCCATCTGCCTCTTCTGGCAAGCCTGGCTGACCAGCAGGCAGCAACATGGGGAGGCCGGATTGGAAGACAGTCTTTAACAGCCCATCGGGTGTAAATCCCAGGGAGACTGCCACCTGTTGGAGCGCGGCTGCAGGGCTACCTTCAGGGAAAGCGGCTTCTGCGAGCTGGTGGGCGCCGGTATCCGGATGGGGTATGTGCAGCAAGCAGGCATCACCTGTATTATCGGATAGGTAGCCGGTGATCGCTTCGAATATAGCGGCATCATCCAGCCCGGCTTCGGTAATGCTGTGGCTCAATCCTGCCAGCAGGTCCGCCCGCCAGGCAGCGATCTGGATGCGCTCTTCCTCCTGAAACTGCAGGGTCACATCCCGCACCAGGGTAATGATGCGGATAACCTGCTTATTTTCTGTGATGGGTATCAAATGGGTGTGGATGACAAGGCTGTGATCCCGCCGGTCGACGTGCTCCTCGAGGGTTAAGCTTTCACCCGTATTGAAGATGCGTTCATATTCCTGACTGGCGTTGCGGGGTATGAATGGAAAGGCGTCGAAAAGATGCGCGCCAAGCGGTTCGCTGCCGGGGTTGAGCTCTTCCACCCAGCGGCGCATCGATTGGTTGCACAGCAAGATGGTCAGGCTGCGATCTACGACCATCAAGCCATCTTGAATGGCATCGATGGTAGTCTGGTAGAGGGTTCCGGAGGTGCGCAGCGCGTCCTCGGCTTCTTTCAGGTCGGTAATATCATGCGAGATGGTGACCGCGTACTGGATGCGTCCCTGGTTGTCGAGAACCGGACGTGAGCGCACCATCTGCCAGCGCTCGTGCCCGCCGCCTAAAGGTCGCAGGCGAAGCACGCGGTCTGGATGGGATTTACCTGCCAGCAGTGATTGGGCGGGAAGCTCGCTGGTTTGCAGCTGTTTCCCGCTGGCGTCGAAGGTCAGGTACGCTCGCGCTCCAGCGAGGGACTGGTATATCTCGTCCACGCTGCGCAGCCCGGCAGCCTGAGCGGCAGCGGTATTGGCATAGACTAATTTCCCGCTGGCATCCAACACGGTGATAGCGTCGGCAACGCCTTCCAGGATGACCGAAAGCTGGCGGGAGGTGCGCTCCAGCTCAATCTCGTTGCGCTGGCGATCCAGGGCGCTGATCACCAGCTCCCCGGTCAACCTGAGCAGCAGGTGTTCCGAAGGACCCCAGGCTGGCGTCAGAGCGGAAGCAGTCATCCCGATGTAACCGCTGATCTTGCCGGAGCGCATCAAGGGAGTGACAATGATGGCGGCGCAGGCGAGGGCGCCAGGGTCATCCTGGGTGCATGGCAGCTTCTCGCGCGCATATTCCAGCACATCGCGCCTGAGCAGCCAGTTCTCGCTGCCGGGAGGGTCTGTTGTGATGAGCTGGTGAAAGCTCTCGTCTCGGTGCGTGACTTCACTACGGCGCCATTGGTGAGATGGCTGCAGGGTGGCGCCATCGTTGGTGTAATCCAGGATGAAACAGCGGTTTGCGCCGGAATGCTCCCCCACCATCAGCAATGCCTGCTGGATAGCCACGTCAACTTGAGAAGCGCTCACATTGAGAAACAGGGTCGAGATTTCTGCCAGGATTTGTTCGATCTCAACCTGGCGACGTAGAGAATTTTGCAGCGCTTTCTGACGGGTGTTATCCCGGTTGGCGGCGCGGCGTCCCAGGTAGCGCCCATCGGGGGCAGCGATCGCCAGGCTGACGTGGTCGATCCAGCGCTCTTCCTGAGAGGCGGTGCGGATGCGGAATTCAGCGGTCAGCGGCTGTGAGCTGATCAGGCTGGTTTGAAAAATATCGTATACGATGGAACGGTCGTCTGGATGGGTGATTTCGAAGATCAGCCCGGGTTCTCGGTAGAAGGCTTCAGCCGGGTAGCCGGTGATGCGCTCGACGGAGGGGGATATGTAGATGTAGCTGCCTTCAGGATCCACCCAATACACCCAATCGGAGGTGAAGTCTGCCAGGGTGCGAAAGCGCTCTTCGCTCTGGCTGAGCTGGATTTCCAGCTCCTTGTGAGAAGTGATGTCGCGAAAGATGAACAGCCGGTGTGGGCTGCCTGCCGGATCGGAGATGGCGGTGCAGGCGGTTTCCAGTTGCAGCGTGCGCCCATCTCGCAGGGATACTTCGCATTCGAAGTGATCGGACGCTCCCGGAGGCAGATCGAGGGCCGGCTGGCAGGCTGCGAGCAGTGCCAGGCGCGATTCAGGTGGGAAGAGGATGGCGAAATGCTGCCCGGTGATCGCATTTGGCGGTAAACCCGAAAGCTGAAGGCAGGCCGGGTTGGCTGCCAGTACACGGCCTTCATGATCGGTGAGCACAGCCGCATCTGGGGCGTGCTCCCATAATGAAGCGAAGATTTGCGCGGAAAAATCTGTCATCCTGCGGCAGGCGATCCCGGTGGATTCGGATCTGCCTATGATGATTGTAGCATGTAGTTTGATTGGATTTTGTCACAAACTTTCAACTTTCCAAGGTGTAAGGGAGAAGATGCCGGCGTTTGCATTCCCTGTGGAATTCAATTAGAATGGGACAGGTTTTCAGGAACCGCGGGCAGGAGATCCTTCACTGCGTTCAGGATGACAGGGCGAGATAAGGTGAGATCCTTCACTGCGGGCAGGATGACAGGTCGAGATAGGATTAGATCCTTCACTGCGTTCAGGATGACAGGTCAAGGTAGGGTGAGATCCTTCACTACGTTCAGGATGGCAGGTCGAGATAGGATTAGATCCTTCACTGCGTTCAGGATGACAGGGCGAGATAAGGTGAGATCCTTCAATACGTTCAGGATGGCAGGTCGAGATAGGATTAGATCCTTCACTGCGTTCAGGATGACAGGGCGAGATAAGGTGAGATCCTTCACTGCGGGCAGGATGACAGGTCGAGATAGGATTAGATCCTTCACTGCGTTCAGGATGACAGGTCAAGGTAGGGTGAGATCCTT
>JBGSTO010000291.1:0-2853 GCA_041736465.1 Anaerolineales bacterium
AAGGCGTAGTAGCTGTTGTGTAAGATCAGGTTGAATATGCGGGTTTCAGGATTAAAGTGGATCATGGTTCAGACCCTTCTACTGACGTGAGTACGGGATAACCAGGAAAGTGGATTTCTGGGGTTGTTTTGGGCGGCGAAGTCGCCCAAAACAACCCCCAGTCCCTTATCCTGTGCTCACTTTACTGGTTAAGTTCGATGATAATGAAGAATCGGTGAAACATCAAGATGGTAGATGTATACGCCAGACCGGGGGTTTTGGCACTGATCTGGTTCTTGCTTGAACTCATCGTGCGCATCTACCTGGAAGCGCCGCTCTCTACCGATTTTTACCGCCCGATCTCCCGCAGCCAGGCGGCGCAATACCAGCAGGCGTACGGCGTCCAGGCAAGCCTCCGGGCTGGGCTGGGTCGCCCACCCGGAAGGGGAGAGCTACCGGATCGAACAGCAAAACCACTGCTTGACCATCCCCGCGCTATACTACAAGTTCTTCCGCGATCCGTTGGTGATCCAGGTTGCTCCCGGTCAATGGCTGCTCTACACCACAGCCCGCGAGGCGTATTTCTCGCAAGTGGTCATCTACCCATCCTTCGACCTGCAGGGCCGGCAGTACATTTGCACCGCCCTTCGCTCGGCCTGGAGCAGCGAGCGCAACGCCCCCTTCGCCTCGACCGAATCGCCGTTTGTCACGCTCCACCAGGGCCGCCATCAAAACCATTGCTCCAGACTAATGAGACGTGGTCGCTTGGCACGGCGGTATCTATTTCTGGTTCCTCGGATTGGTCCGCAAGGTAAATGCTGCCAACCCACGTTTCTGGTTCTATCCCAAGAATGGCAGCTTTAGACAAGGTTGCGAACACGTAGGGCATCCCTTCAGCAGTTGTGGCTTCATAACCCAATGCGTTCAAACGCTCTACAGCGGGAGCTAATAACTTTTTCGTATCCTCTGCTATCATCCGCAGGTGTTCACGACTGATCTCCATACTCAAGTCGTAGTCGCCGACATCAAACGGATTGCCGCTTCTCTCTAATGCCTCTTGCGCTTCAGGATACATGGTAGCTAAGGCGGAGTATCTGTCCTGCTCACTGCGTTCTAGCTCACCGGCAACCCAAATGACGACCTGTACTTCTTCATCTTCTTTCATGGATTCCAGCCGCTCGAACAGATCCGGCTCGAGCTTGCCGAACCTGGCGCGTTTCGCCTCTTGCTCGGCTCGCTCAATGATCAATATGTCCTCGCTTACACTTTCATCGGATAGATCCACGAGAACCTGGTAAGAGGCATCCGATTTCAAATCCAGAACGTCGACAATCCAGTAAGACTTTTCCAGGTAAAAATAATCTTGCTGGTATTGGCTGGCGACAATGATTTGTTCTTTCGATAGGCTATATTTCTCAACCAGATAAGCCAAAGCTCTTTCGGTCAATGGGGGCACTGGCTCGGGAGTAGGGGCACCGCTTGTCGGTGTCGGCATAATCCCGATATCTTGTGGGGAACTTATGGCAGAATGCGCCAGGGAAAAGTACCCAATGCCAAGCACGACTACCAATATCACACCCCAAATAAGTTTAGCGCTGTTTGCGTTCATCGTTTCCTCCCCGATTGTTGTTCGATTTAATCAATCGTAACTTCGACTTGCTGGATGGTCGTCTCCTCTACGATAAGCTCGAAAATCCTGCTCCCGGATAATCCTTCCCTGTCCAGTTTGATCAATTGGTAAGGCGCTGTCATTACATCAGACACAACTATTCCTGGCTCGGGTTCGATCAACTCTGCGTAAATCGAGATGCGCATTCCCATTCGGGCGACCGTCACGATATCTACCCCGTAACCGGAGGATGGCTTCCATCCCTGAAAGACGCCCACGGCGATATGGCTCTGAAAGTCGAGCTGTCTTAAGATCTCCAGGGCATTTTGAGAAATTATGGCCTCGATTGCCGGGATGTCGGCAGTTTGTTGATATACATCTAACCTGGGTTGATCCTTCGTAGATAATCCGCCTGGCACTCCTCCTCCGTATTGTGATTTTTCAATCGTCTCAAAAGGCAGCGGAGTTCCCTCGATAACAGGCGTCGGCTTTTCCTGGGTAGGCGTCGACCTTGCCAGAGTTGCCTCTGGTGTTTCAGTCGGAGCGGGCAAACAGCCTGTAGTCGAAGAGATCAAGAGGCAAGCGATCAATGCTTTATGGAAAACAGTTCTATTCACAAGGTACCTCAGCTTATTGTGTTGAAATGGCGCCAACCACTTTCTTATCGATCCATCGATACCCGCCTCGGATTCAACTGGAAAATATCGCGATCCATGTTAATTATATCCCTCTAAAATATTGCCCCAAAAAAGCATTTCTATTGCTATAGCGCTGTGTGTCTCAATAATTTTATAGCCATCTTCGGCCTTCTACCGGAGACCCCGCAGGTGGTAGGAGCTGGCCATCCACGAACTATTGTCCACTATCGCTCTGGATGACCAGGCAGGCTGCTACAACAACCAATGACCCAATAAGACAAGATCGCCCAGCGACGGCTGGGCGATCGGCATGCTCCGCGAGCTTGGCGGAACACATTCAGCGGAGAGGGCGGGATTCGAACCCGCGTCACCTTACGGTGAACACGCTCTCCAGGCGTGCGCGCTAGGCCAGACTACGCGACCTCTCCGAAAATACGCTGTGGTTTTCTCCCACAGCGGCAAAATTATACCATATCGGCGCCTGCTCGCTTCTCGAACAGGTAGAGACGTGTGCACGCAAGAGTTGTCAGATGGCTAAAGGGAGAGCCGAGCGCCGCTCACACAAAGTATGCCATTGCCCGCTGAGCCAGGCGGCCCGGGCCTTAGCAGTTTGAACAGCGCCAGCAA
>JBGSTO010000382.1:0-30286 GCA_041736465.1 Anaerolineales bacterium
GGAGATTGCCACGACCAGCCAGTACGCTGGTTTCTTGAGAAACCGCCATGTCACTGCGAGCGGCAGTTCTCCGAACTGCTCAGCGAAGCAGTCCCCCTGCTGGCCGGGAGATTGCTTCGTCGGGCAAAGAACGCCCTCCTCCAATGACATTTAAGATCAAAAAAGCTGGTCGCGCTGCGCGGGCCACGCACAAGGATGTCATCCTGAGCGAAGCGAAGGATCTAGACTCTTCGGTCGCTGCGCTCCCTCAGAATGACACATCAAATTAAGGAGCAGCCCATGAATCTGACAAGTGTAACCATTGAGAAACCTGAGGAAATTAATTTTATCCTGGGACAATCACACTTCATCAAGACCGTAGAAGATGTGCACGAAGCACTGGTGAGCGCCGCGCCGGGCATCAAGTTTGGGCTGGCATTCTGCGAGGCTTCTGGAAAATGCCTGGTGCGCTGGAGCGGTAACGATACGGAGATGATCGCTCTGGCGCAGAAGAATGCCCTGGCGATCGGCGCGGGGCACAGCTTCATCGTCTTCCTGGGGAGCGGCTATTTTCCTATCAACGTGCTCAATGCGGTCAAGGGGGTGCCGGAAGTTTGCCACATCTTCTGCGCTACTGCCAATAATACTCAGGTGCTGGTGGCAGAGACAGAACAGGGTCGTGGAATTTTGGGCGTAGTGGATGGCAGCAGCCCCGCCGGGATTGAAGGCGAGCAGGATATTGCCTGGCGCAAGAGCTTCCTGCGAAAGATTGGTTACAAGGCAGCCTGACGCCACCTGCTGCATGCGTTGGGGTTAGACGCCTCTCAAGGGGAATGATTCAATCTGGCGCGGGGGCGGAAAATCCGCCAGCAATAGCGATTCTGCCATTCCGGTGGCGAAGATTGCTGCTTGCTGGCAGGCTCGAAAAATGGCGGGCAGCATCTCCGGCGGCTGCTCGACCGCCAGGGTGACGTGTGGCACCCATTGGTCTGGCAGGTAGTAAGGGTTCAGCGACGCGCCATAGGAGGTCAGCAGTTCCTGCACCCGGGAGTGGAAATCTTGCAATTGCCGGGTTACTACCGGCGCCAGAAAGACCACCCCCTGGCTGCTGTTGAACGCCCCCAGGGATTCAAGGCTGATCTTGATTGGATCGGTGCCCAATGCTAGGCCGGCCAGTTGGGCGGTGAAATTGCTAGGCGGCAGGCCGGAAGGCTGCGTAATCTCCTGGGTATGCTCGGCGGCTGCTGAAAAGGTAAATGCTGCCAGGGTGATGTGCGGCGGTGCGCGCATCCCGTCTGGATAGGGGATGATTCCTTGCGCCTCCAATCCGGAGATGACCTGATCCAGTCGCGTTTGAGTCTGGATGTCGAAGGTCAAGACCAGCGCCATTTGGGTTGGGTCGGATAGTTTCATGCGCCTCGAATGATCCGGGTAATCACACCAGTCTGCCAGCCAATACAAATCATTTTAAACGGTTTTCGGGGAGAGTCAACACAAACCATGAAAACGGTTTCTCTTCAGAGCTCTTCGCCTTGGGCGTAAATTTACGCCCACAGCCCGTATCGCTGCTGCCGTTTGTGCGTCTCATTGTTTAAGTATGGTTCCACATAATCAATCCAAACCCAATACGAAAGGCGGAGAAAAATGAGGAAAATCGCAATTGGTAAGGTCTTGCTGTTGATTGTGGCGATGCTGTTTGCCCTGGCGCCGGCGCTGACCGCGTCCGGTGCGGCGCCAGAAGCCACCGTGCGGGTGTGGGTGGAATATCGCCCCGGAACTCAGGCTCAGGTGCAGGCTGCACTGCAGGCCTCCGGCGCTCGCTTCCACTACACGTTCGACCGGCTGAGCGCTTTCGTCGTCAGCCTTCCATCTGCGGCGCTGCGCGGGCTGGATCGCAACCCGAACGTGGCCTCGATCGAGGTAGACCCGATGCGCGAGCTGGTGAAGAATATGCCCGCCAAGTCTATCGTCGAGGCATCTGTGCTACCCGAGCAGGTGGTACCCTACGGCGTGGACATGGTGCAAGCGCGCGACCTGTGGGACAGCAACCGCGACGGTAAGATCGATCGCCGCGCCGTTACCGGCGAGGGTGTATCGGTGTGCATCATCGACACCGGTTTGTTCACAGGGCACGAGGAATTTCAGGGTGTGGACATCTACGGTGGTTATTCGCAAACTAATCCCGACCCGGCGCTGTGGACGTACGACGGTTACGGGCACGGCACCCATGTCGCCGGTACGGTAACCGCCATGCACAACTCGGTGGGTGTGGTGGGCGTCTCTCCGGGAGACATCTCGCTATTTATCGTCAAGATCTTTGGCGATGATGGCTTATGGGTGAGCAAGGCGCATGCCTCCGATCTGGTGGAGGCTGCCAACCTGTGTGCCGACAATGGCGCAAGGGTTATCAGCATGAGCCTTTCGGGCACACACCCTACCGCGTACGAAGAAAAAGCCTTTGACGCGCTCTACGCGGCTGGAATACTTTCAGTGGCTGCCGCGAGCAATGATGGCATCGATGTCTATCACTACCCGGCTTCGTATGATTCGGTCATTTCGGTGGCTGCAATCGATGAGAACTACCTGGTTGCCGATTTCTCTCAGTTCAACGACCAGGTTGAGCTGGCAGCGCCCGGTGTGGCTGTGCTCAGCACAGTTCCTTTCATGGATGAATCTTTTGTCACCGTAGATGGCGTCAAGTATCCAGGCGGGCAAATCGAGTTTTCCGCCAGCGGTGAGGCGAGCGGTGCTCTGGTGGACGGCGGGCGCTGCCTGGCTCCCGGCGATTGGGCTGGGGCGGTGGTGCTGTGTGAGCGCGGCGACATCTCCTTCTATGACAAGGTGATGAACGTGCAGAATTCCGGCGGTGTGGCGGCAGTGATTTACAACAACGTTCCGGGTGACTTCCTCGGCACGTTGGGCGAGGGCAACAGCTCGATCATCGTCGCCATCTCGCTCAGCCAGGAAAGCGGGCAGTACCTGGTGGCTAACAAGCTCGGCTTGCCGGCAACCGTCTCATCCTCTATCATCTGGGAGGTAAGCGGATACGCTGCCTGGGATGGCACTTCCATGGCGACCCCGCACGTTTCGGCGGTGGCAGCATTGCTGTGGAGCTGGAACCCGGAGCTGACCAACGACCAGATCCGCACGGCGCTGCAGGCCACAGCGATGGATTTGGGCGATCCCGGGCGAGACGTGCACTATGGCTTCGGCCTGGTGCAGGCTTATGACGCCTGGGTGTACCTGGGAGGCGGAAAACCGCCGAAGAAGTAACCGGTCGATCTACCATGTGTCCGGACGGCAGCGCTGTCCGGACACTGTTTTTATATCATTTGGGGAAGTCAAATACTGCCTTGATCAGCCCGGTCTGGTTTCGCCGGCTGGCATCTTTAAAGGCTTGTCCGTATTGTTCCAGTGGGTAGCGATGGGTGACCATCCAGGAAAGATCAACCGCGCTGCTGGCAGTCAACTCGATTGCGAGATCGAAGGTTCCGGCGCGCTGCCCGTGCAGCAGCTCGGCATGGTTGTAGGTGTTGGATGCCTGTACGGTTAGCTCCTGGGCAAAGATCGCCGACCAGTCCACCCCTTGGGCGATGCCAGGCACACCCACAAGGATCACCCGCCCACCGCTGCGCGTCAGGCGCAAGGCGTCGTCCAGACTGCTGTCGCTGCCCACGCATTCGAAGGTCAGGTCTGCACCGCCCAGCACAACGCGTTTGCCGATCAGCGGCTTGAGCAGTCTGGCATTGGTCAGGCTGGCAAATGCGGCGTAGGCGTCCTGTCCACGACCTGACAGAATCACGTGCTCGGCGCCCAACCGGCGTGCGGCATCCGCCTGAAAGGGGTGGCGCGCCAGGCTCACAACCGCGGCTTTAGAGCCAACGGCGCGCAGGGCTGCCAGCGTGCACAACCCGATGCTGCCAGCGCCTACAATCAGCACGCTCTGGTCGTCGCGTGGTATGGCGCCGGAGGCGCCGTTGGCGTTCAGTACGGCATGCAGCCCGACGGCGAATGGCTCGACCATCAGCGCCTCCTCATCAGAGATCGAATCCGGCAGGCGGTAGATCTGGCTTTCGTGAGCGCTGAAAGCCGGGCTCCAACTGCCTCCGGTGCCGCGCGTGGCGCCGATCAGCAAGCCGGGGGCCAGCTGACCTTCGGTGGCGCGCTGGCAGCGATTGGTTTCGCCGCGCGCACATGCGGGGCACAGGTCGCTGAAGCCGCGGGGTTTGCACCACAGATGCGGCTCGATCACAACGCGCTCGCCATCCTGTGCGCGCCCGGTATTCTCATGCCCGAAGATGTAGGGGAATGAGGCCAGGGTAGAGAAATACGGACTGGTGTGCAGATGAATGGCGCTCAGGTCGGTGCCGCAAATGCCGCCATACCGTGTGCGCACTATCTGCCAGCCCTCGGCAGGCGGCGTTGGGTCGGGCAGGTCTTGATAGCTGGTGCAGGAAAGACCCGACCATAAGAGCGCCGGCGCCAGCTTTCCCAGCAGCCGCCCGAGGATGTAGCGGGGGATGGTAGCGTTGAACTGGATGGCTTTCACTTGCGCACCTCTGCTTTTCAGGGATAAAAGGCCAGTGCCTCCACCAGCGCCTGTTGCGCAAGCCCGGCATCGGCTGCCAGCCAAACCAACCGCCGTCCGGAGCGGAAGTAAAAATGCTGCTGGCCCAGCCCTTCCAGCAGCTGCACCGTACGCCCATCTACCTGCTGTGTTTCCAGCACTGTAAATGGCGACCGCCCCTCGGCGATGCGCAGATTCATCTCGTCTTGCATGCGCATCGCCATGAAGTCCAGCGGCGAGCCGGAGACCCACACGATGATTTGCTGCTGCCCATAGACACCCACCCCACCGCTGGTGATGGCAAAATTCAGCCCGTGCAGGTGATTGATTTCCTGCACGGCGAGGCGCCCGGCAAGCGCCTGGGTGCGCGGCAGCCCAGCCAACCCCTCGGGCAGAGTCTCCGCGCCAGGATTGGCAACCAGTGAGTGGTAGTACAGCCAACCGCCGGCGCCGACCGCAAGCGCCAGCCCGGCGACTACCAGGATAAATGCCAGATAGCGCAGCAGACCCGCTTTCATAGGGCTTTTGTCGAGTGCTCAGGTAGTTTCAAGGGTGATCCTCAAGTCACACATCACCAGGGGTGGGAAACAGGCAGGGTATGCTGCCGTACCTTGCAAATCTGTTAAGAATAAGCCATCTCTGCCGGTTGATTCGCGGCACGATTGTATCTATATTATATGCAATGATCATCAGCAGAGAGTGAAAGAACCATCTTCCTCGATTTGTGGAAGCTCGTGTGCCATTTGCTCACACTGGTGGTAGGATAGGATTTGGGAGGCGGTGAGGCAGATGTACTTTTTTCTCGATGACGAGCGCGCCCAGAGCCTGCTCGAATACGCCATTATTATCGCCCTGGTGGGGGTGGGAGCAGTGATCGTACTGGCGCTTTTCGGGGCCGATCTGGGTGAGGCGTATCAGAACCTGGTCGAGGCGCTCCAGGAAGCTCTGGATCCAGGCTGATTCGCGCCGTAGACCGGCTTACGCAACAGGGTGTTTACGGCAGCAGGGCGATGTGTTTGCCTGCCAGCCGCCCGCTGGTAATCGCCCAGGCGATGTGCAGCCCGTGCCCCCACAGGATCATCCCGCTCAAGCCATTCTGACCAACTGCATATAATCCCGGAATTGGCTCACCCTTTTCATTCAAAGCTTGAAAATCTGTGTTGATCACCACGCCGCCCTCGGTGGTGGTGAAATATGCTTTGGCAGGTCCGAGCAGCAGCCAGGGACCAGGACCGAGCGGGGGAGTCTTGCCCTCGCCGGTGCGCTCTACGTTGGCTTGCTCCAGGCTGGTTTGCAGTGCCTGCGGCGGCAGACTCCGGCGCGCCGCTACCGCTTCCAACGAGCTGCCCTGTACCGCCACGTCCGGGCGCAGGCGCAGATAGTCGGCTGCATAGGCATAAGCGATCTTGGGTGCGGTGGAGATGAAATGCGGCCAGGCCGAGTAGCGCTGCACCAGCCTGCCATCCAGCAGGATGTAGGCAAGCTTACCCGGTTGAGCGGCGATGGCGATCTCTCGTTCCACGGCGACCGTCTCGCTGCAGAAGCGCTCGCCGCGGCTGTTGACCAGGATGGCGCCGTCGTCGAACAGGGCATTCTCCGGGTGCTGCCAGGTGACCAGCAGGCGGCGAATCAGGGCGTGAAAGATACCATTCGGCAGGCGCGGTGCCACCAGACCCATCAGGCGCGCCAGCGGGCCGCTCGCCGGTAGAAGCTGCTGGAAGGTGCGCCCAGGCGGAGCGATGAAGCGGATTTCAGGGCCATAGGTGATGTCCATGTTGACTAACTGCGCCCCTGCGGCTTCTGCCAGAAGGTGCCCGGCGCCGGTGGATTGCGGGTTGATGCCTTCGATCTCGCGGAAGCGGTCGCCTTTGAAGCGGGTGATGATCTCAGGGGAATTCGTATAGTCGCCGGCTGCCAGGATGACGCCCTTGCGCGCCTGGAATGCCCGCCGTTCGCCGTTCACCTTGGCGACTGCGCCTGTCACCCGCCCCTTTTCCACCAGCAGCTCGAGCACTTCTGCGCCGGTGAGCGCCTGTCCCCCTAACTGCGCCAAGCGCGCCTGCAGCGCGGCGATGTAGGCCTTGGCGCCAGGCACTACATTGTGCATGCGCGGCTTTCTATTGGGCGGCTCGGGGTTTGGCCCTTGAAACGCCAGTCCCATGCCTGCCAGCCATTCCAGTGTCTCAGCGCCCAGCGAGAGGAACCAGCGGCGCAAGTCTGCATTGTTGCGGGCTTCGATCTCAGGTGGCGCGAACCTGCCGGCGTCTTCGGCGTGCTCGTCCAACGTGTCTTGCACGCCGGCTTTGCTCTGCAATGCGGTGCGGTTGGCGGTATAGGAACCGACGGCAATGCCGGTCGTACCGCCCAATTCGGGCAGCTTTTCCAGCACCAGCACCGAGGCGCCATGCTCAGCGGCGCTTACCCCTGCCGCCAGACCGCTGCCCCCGCCGCCGATTACAAGTACGTCGCATTCATTCATCATTTTGTGCTCGCTTTATTGTTCTCACTCAGAGCTTTTTGATGTAATTTTTGGCACTTCTCTGCGGCTCTGCGTCTTTGCGTGAGCTATCTATATTATGGCTCTGCGTCTACGCCGCCGGGCCAATCGGAAAGGATTTCACCGCTGGCAGCGTCCATACGCACGCTGTGCTGTGCTTCACCGCTGCCGCAGGTCACCAGCCATTCGATTCCACCCTGAAGGTTGATGTCCAGGGAAAACAGGAACGCGACATCTTCTGCTGCCTGGCAGAACGGGGTTGCCAGAGCCGCCGCCTGCGGGCTGTCGAGCCATTCGCCGGCGTACAGAGGCTTGCCCGGGCCGGCAGAATCACGCTGCGAGGCAAAGCTCACCTGCCCGTCCTGCACCTGCAGGATCAGGTATTCCAGGCGGCGAGAGGGGGAGTGGAAGTTCATCAGCCAGGTGGGGGCTAGCCCGCTGGCATCGCCGGCTTCCAGGGTTTCCAGGCGCGTCAGGCGGGCGTCTGGTTTCCATTCTTGCTGGGCATACTGCAAGCCGGTGGAGAACGCCGCCAGGGCGCTGGCAGGACCCGGGAGGGGAGTGAGAGCCTGCGCCGGAGCTTGAGACTGAGTCGCTTCTCCGGCGGGTAAGTTTGGCTGGTCAGCGAACGCCGGCGCCTGCTCGTAACCACTGGGCGGGTAGGGATCGACGGGCGCTGGGGAGCAGGCAGCCAGTATCAGGATCAGCAGCAGCAAGGAGTAGTTCGAGGATGCTGGGCAGAGCTTCATGGCAATGTCATGATATTTAATCCTCACGCGGAGCCGCAGAGAACGCAGAGTTTTATTTCCACCGGAAAATTAAATTCTGGTATTCTCTGCAATCTCCACGGTTGCGAATAATTCAGGCAGCTGCTCACAAACATCCCGGATTCTTTACGCCTGCGCCACCTTCGTCCCGCACTCCTGGCAGAACTTCGCACCCGCGTCCAGCTTTGCGCCGCACTCGGTGCAATGGGCGACTACCTGGATTTTCTCCCCGCACTCCAGGCAGAACTTGACCTTCTTCGCCAGGGCTGCGCCGCAGCTCGGGCAGGTAGCGCGGGCGCCCTCCCGCCAGCTCTCTTCTTTCAGCATCTCGCGGTCTTCTTCTGCCATCTTGGAGTGCGCCCACACCTCTTCAACGGTGCGGCTGGATTGGGCGGCGGCCATCTCAACGCCCAGATCCGGGGCGCATTCTTTGCACAGCCCGCGCCGCTCGTTCCAGCACGATTTCTGGCACACCCAGCTAGAGCAGCGCGGGCACTGGGCGAACTGCGGGCGCAGCTCTTGCGAGGCTGCCAGGAAGGCCTCATCGTGGGCTTTCTCCCAGGCAGCGCTGTGCACCTGCCCGCTCAGCTCGGCGGCTTTGCCGAACAGACCGCCGAAAAGGCTGCTGGCAGCTTCGATGCCCTTGTTGACCGTGCCGGTCAGCGACGGGCGAAGGCGGCTGCGAAACCCGTTCCCGCACCGGTCGCAAAAAAATTCATACTGAAAGCCCTGATCCGTGCTCAGGTCGTGGTAGTTTTTGGTGAACTCGATTGAATCGGCCATCATGTTTCCTTCGGCCTCCGTTTCTCCCGGGGGTGGAAATGCAAATCTTGCATTCAGTATAGAACCATTGCAGGAGAGAGTCAACACGAAGCATGGCATAGGCCCTGGCAACAAGTATAATAGCGTACCAACCAACAACCACACAGGCGTGGAGGCAAGCGTGCCGGTCGAAACGTTGAGCTGCCCGAACTGCGGCGCCCCGCTGCGCCAGTCCAAAGAGAATCATCCCTGGTTTTGTGTGTACTGCAATTCATTGATCCATGTTCAGCCCGATGCGCCACGTGCCAGCCTGGATTCCGTTGAAATGGGTGCGATCAAACAGCTGCTGATTTCCGGTCAGCGCGAACGGGCTGTAGAGCGCTTCCAGAAAATCTCAGACCTTGGGATCCCAGAGGCGCAGGAAGCCATCGATCAGATGGCAGCCGATTTCTCGATCCATACCCTCTACCACCAGCAGCTCACCCCAGGTGGTATCGCCATTGTTTCCATTAGCCTGATCGTATTGCTCGCCGCTTTGCTGGGTTGGGGGCTAGGCCGGTTGAACCCTTGGTTGGCGCTGCTGGGCGTAGCGTTTGCCGGGTTCCTTCTCTTGGTTTACGGGCGCGGCGCTCTAACAACGCTGCGTTACATCAACGCTCCAATTGCCCCGGCAGCGACTTTGCATTTTACTCCTATCGGTGCAGCACAAATCGGAAGAAAGCGCCTGCACACTTATTTGATCGTGTTGGAGGTGCGCCCAAAAGATGCACCGCCTTTTCAGGCGCAGGCGGTCATCCCTGTTCGTGACGAAAACATCGATCGGGTGCGCCAGGGGGCGGTCATTCAGGTTAAGTACCTGCCAGGAAAACCAGGCAGCGTGATTTATCACCAGGCGTGAGCGTTTTTTTAAGCGGGGATTCAATCATCGAGAGAATACTTGCCATCTCGCTCTGCAACCTGGCTGCTTGACACAATTGTGACACACTTCACCCGAACATGAAATGCACAGGTCCTCAATTAGTGCTATATTGCAGGACGTGTAGCGGATTTCATGACGAAATCCAAATCATCAGGAAATGCCACGCAAGGATGCGCAGCCGCATAGTAGAGGAGAGAGAATGATCAAAAGAGCCCTGCCCTTCCTGCTTGTCTTTTTCATCCTATCGGTCGCGACGCCGGCTTTTGGACTGAATCAGGACCCGGTGGTCATCTATCCCTGGCAAATTCCGGTGAACGAAAACGGGGTGCGCATCGTGACCGTGACGCGCGGCCAGCCGGTGGTGCTGGGGGCGAATTGGGGCGCCTGCACGCGTGGTCTGGTTACAGCATTCGCGCTGACATCTGACATCTCATACGTGATTGATGGGCGTCCGGTGCTGCGCAACCCGCGGCTGGATAGCCTGTACTGGAAATTCCCGCCTGAGCCGGTAACTCACCCGAGCGCGAGCGCCTGCGTGAACAACACCACACAGGTATGGACGATCTCCTGGGCCTACGACCTGAAGCGGCTGAGCCTGGGTGACCACCCGGCCCACTTCGAGTTCTGGAACGATCGCCTGCACATCGACGGCTTCGACAATGATGGCGACGGCAAGCCGGATAAATTTGATCTCGAGCTGGCGGTGGATTTCATCATCCGGGTGGTGGAATAGCGATAACCCGGGAATAACCGAATTATCAATCGATGCCGTAAACCACGAACTCCACCTGGCATGGTCTGCCGTTTGCCAGGTGGAGTTCTTTTCTTTGAGGTAGATAGATGGCACAGGAGATCGTAGCCTGGTTCGGCTCCAGATCCAGGTGGCGGCAGAGCGTGTCCAACGGTCCATTGTGGCTGCGCATCAGCGCCATCGCCCAGTCGACATCCACGTCTCCCGCAGCTTTTTGCAGTGCCTGCTGCACCCGCTGGTAGCGGGCTTCGGAATTGCCTACCAGGTGCTCTCGGCGGCTTTTCGGCAGCCATTGGTCTGCCAGGTGGGTCGTGGTGTAATGGTTGGTGCTGACGGCGAAGCCAGCTTTGGCGGGTTTAACCGGACTGGTGTTGTGACCACATTCCACCACCGCAGCTTGACCGCGGCTATCTTGCAGGATCAATGTGCCGTTGCCCATGAACCGCACCGTACGCAGGTAGTCGAGCGCGGAAGCCACGCTGTCGTGTGCTTCAAGCAGCGCCATCATCAGGTAGTAGCGCGGTACACCCGGGCCGATATCGAGCGAGACGACGTGTGTATCCGCCACTGCCAGCCCGGCAGCGTTCATACCGGAGCTGAACACACCCGGGCTGCCGGCGCTGGTAAGGTTAAGGTAGGGGTAGCCACTTTCCGGTCGGGTAAATGCCAGGCACTGCAGCGACTGGTGGTCTTGCCAATAGTCGCGGTTCTTCACCAGCAGGGGCTCACCGTTCACCGTAATGGGCGCTCCCGCAGCCCAGGTGGTGCAGCCCTGTGCGCCGTCATGCGGCTGCCGGGCGCGGTCCATCAGGTAGGTTGACATGGTGTAGCGAAGGAAGCGCTCCCAATCCAGCGCCAGTGAATCGCTCAACCCGCGCAGCATCTCCAGGATTGCCGGGGCCTGCGTCTGCCAGGCCTCCAACAGTTCCTGTTCGGGCTGGCGTACATCTAAACCGGTGGCAGCCAGCTTCTCCAGGCGATTTTCCAGCGCGGCATAAATATGAGGGCGCAGGTCTGCGACCTGCGCGCCGTGCTGTACGCCGAGATCATACGCGCTGCCAGAAAGCGTTAGTTGTCGGATCATGGGTGGCTTCCGTTGCTTTGAATATGGATGGCTCTCAACCGGCGTCTGGACGGTTCTGGTCGTAGATCCAGCAAGCAACCTTTTGCCCATCGACCTGGAAGAACGGTGGGTATTCGCGCTCGCAGATCGGGCCGACTTTGGCGTAGCAGCGCGGGTGGAAGGGGCAGCCGGAGGGCGGATCGATTGGACTGGGCACACCACCCTGCAGCAGGATGCGCTGCTTGCGGGCTGCCTTGCTCACTCGGGGAATTGCCGCCAGCAGGGCGCGGGTGTAGGGGTGCAGCGGTTCGCCAAACAGGGCATCGGTCTGCCCCAACTCGACAATATGCCCCAGGTACATCACCGCCACTCGATCGCTGATGTAATAGATCACGCTCAGGTCGTGGGCGATGAACAGGTAGGTGAGGTGGAATTCGGCCTGCAGTTCCTCGAGCAGATTGATCACCTGCGCCTGGATGGATACGTCCAAGGAGGAGACCGGCTCGTCTGCGACGATGAATTTGGGTTTCATTGCCAGAGCGCGGGCGATACCGATGCGCTGGCGCTGCCCGCCGGAAAATTGGTGCGGGAAACGGTCGATGTGGCGCTGGTTCAGGCCGACGCGCTGCAGAAGCTGGCGGGTTTCAGCCTCGCGCTCGATCGGGTCGCGCAGGCCGCGCCGCTCCAGCGGCGTACCGACGATATCTCGCACGGTTTTACGCGGGTTGAGCGATGAGTACGGATTCTGGAAGATGATCTGCGCCACGTGGTGGTAGTTGATCTTGTGCAGCTTGCCGGGAGTGCTGGCGCTGCCTGCGCCAGGCTCGGCTGCACCTCCTGCATCGTTGCGTTCCAGCAGTTCATCGCCCTGCACCGGGCGACCCTGGTACAGAATCTGGCCGCGGGTGGGCTGGTACAGGCGCGTCATCACCCTGCCCAGAGTGGTCTTGCCGCAGCCAGATTCGCCTACCAATCCGAGGGTTTCTCCGGGCCAGATATCCAGATCTACCCCATCCACGGCGCGCACCACTTTCTCCTGGGCTCTTCCGAGCAAGCGCGCCAGCAGACTGGGCCGGATGTAAAAGTGTTTGTAAATGCCCTGCGCCGAGAACAGGGGCACAGCTTCTGGGCTGCTGGATTGGGTCATAGAGCACGCTCCACGCGATCGCTCCACTGCCAGCCATCCTGCCGCTGGAAGCCGGTGTGCACAAGGCAGCGGTTGGTATGCCCATCGGGTTCGGTCACCATCGGAATTGGCCCGGCCCGGCAGGTATCCTGAACCTGCTCGCAGCGCGGCGCGAATGCACAGCCCGGCGGCAGCTCAGTCAGGTCGGGCACGTTGCCGCGGATGGGCTGCACGCGCAGCTCGCGCATCGCAATGCGCGGCCGGCAGTTCAAGAGTCCCTGGGTGTAGGGATGGCGCGGGTGCATAACCACCTGTTCCACATCGCCCTGCTCGACGACACGCCCGGCATACATAACGGCAATGCGCTGGCAGAATTCAGCCGCCAGCCCGAGGTCATGGGTCACCAGGATGATCGCCGTGCCGTGCTCCTGATTGATGCGCAGCATCAGCTCGACGATCTGCGCCTGGATGGTCACGTCCAGTGCGGTGGTGGGCTCGTCCGCCAGCAGCAGAGCCGGACCGCACACCAGGGCAGCGGCGATCAGAGCGCGCTGCTGCATGCCGCCGGAGAATTGGTGCGGGTAGGCAGCATAGCGATCCATCGGCGAGGGGATACCTACTTCTTTCATCACATCGATGACGCGCTGCTTCTCCCGGCGGAGCTGCGCGGCGTCGAAAGGCCAGGGCAGCCTCGTTCCAGGGATGATGTGGTGCAGGCGCAGCGCCTCGCGGATCTGCTCGCCCACCTGGAAAGCCGGGTTGAGTGTGGTCAGCGGGTCCTGGAAGATCATCGAAATCTCTCTGCCGCGCACCTGGCGCATGGCCTCGCCGTTTAATTTGCGCAGATCTCGACCGCGGAAGCGGACCTCGCCGCTGCCGATATAGCCGGGCTGGCGGATCAGGCGCAGGATAGAGAGCAGCACCGTGCTCTTGCCGCAGCCGGATTCGCCAACGATGCCCAGGATCTCGCCGGCGCGTAGATCCAGGTTCAACCCATCCACGGCGTGCACGTCGCCTCTCCGCCCTGGAAAGACGGTGGTCAGGTTGCGAATTTCGAGTAAATTTCCATTGTGCATATCGCCAGCTCCGCGAGTCGCCATCAAATATCTACCTTCAGCCGGGGGTCGAGAATGTCGCGCAATCCCTCACCGAACAGGTTGATCGCCAGCACCAACACCAGGATGGCGATGCCGGGCAGCGAAGCGACCCACCAGGCGACCAGCATATAGTCGCGTCCGGTGGCGACCATCGATCCCCAGGCGGGGATGCTGGGCGGGATACCCAATCCCAGGAAACTCAGGCTGGCTTCCATGATGATCATGTAGCCCATGCGCAGCGTGCCCAACACGAAAACCGACTGGATGATGTTGGGCAGGATCTCCTTGACGATGATCGCCGGGTGGCTCAGCCCGGCGACGCGTGCTGCTTCCACGTATTCCTGGGTCTTCTCGCCAAGCATCTCGCCGCGCACCAGGCGGAAGAATTCCACCCAGCCTTTGAAAGTCAGCGCCAGGATCAGGTTGGTGAAGCCCGGTCCCAGGAAGGCCATCATGCCGATGGCGAAGATCAAGAAGGGGAAGGCGAGCAGCAGATCGGCAAAGCGCGAGACAACGGTATCGAACCAGCCGCGGTAGTAGCCCGCCAGCGTGCCGAAGAACACACCGATTACCACCGAGGCGCCGACCGAGAGCAAGCCAACCAGCAGCGATATTCGCGCCCCATAGATGATGCGCGTCAGCAGGTCCCGGCCCTGGGCGTCGGTGCCGAGAGGGTACTCCCAACTGCCGCCTTCCTGCCAGGCGGGTGGGTCGAGGCGCAGGCGCAGGTTGCCGCGCACCGGGTCATACGGGGCTATCTGTTCGGCAAACAGCGCCATGAGCAGGAACAGGATGATCACCAATCCGCCCAGGATCGCCATAGGATGCTTGCGCAGCTCACTGAGAAACTCGGCGGAGTTGCGGCGCCATACGCGCAGGCGGATGCGCCACAGGTATGCGCTGCGCTGCCAAAAGTTATCCAATTCGGGGGCTGCTTGCATCAGACGCTCCCTTGCTACAGCTCGATCTTGGGGTTCAGGTAGGTGTACATCACGTCAACAATCAGGTTTGCCATCACGAAGGTGAAGGCATAGATCATCACCGTACCCTGGATGAGTGGAAAGTCGCGATCGAAGATGGCTTTCACCACCATACGACCTAAACCGGGCCAGCCGAAGACCTCTTCGATGATCATGTTGCCGCCCAGCAGGATGCCCACCTGCAAGCCGACCACGGTGACAGTGGGAATGAGCGCATTGCGCAGGGCATGCTTTAGCACCACGATCCACTCAGGGGCGCCTTTGCTGCGCGCCAGGGTGACGTAGTCACTGCGAAGGGTTTCCAGCATGCTGGAGCGCAGCACGCGTGCCACCACTGATGCCACCGGCGCGCCCAGCGTGATGGAGGGCAGCACCAGGTGTTTCAGACTGCTCAGTAAAGCGACCCGGTTGCCGCTCAGCAGGCTGTCCAGCACAAAATAACCGGTGATGTCCTGCAGCCCGGCGTCGAAGGCGATGCGCCCCTGGACGGGCAGCCATTTGAGCCGCACCGAAAACAACAGGATCATGATGATACCCAGCCAGAAGCCCGGCATGGAGATGCCGAGGAAAGAGCCTGCCATGCTCAAGCGATCGACGGCAGAATTCTGGCGCACGGCGGAGACGATGCCGATTGGGAAAGCGATCAGCAAGCTGATAATCAATGAGCCAAGAGCGAGCTCGATGGTTGCGGGCAGGCGCTCGGCGATCAACTCTGTCACCGGGCGTTTGAGTACGTAGGAGTAGCCCAGATCGCCGCGCAAGGCATCCTTGAGAAACAGCCACAGCTGTACCGGCAGCGGCTCGTCGAGGTGAAATTCGCTGCGCAGCTGCTCCATCTCGCCCTCGGAGACCGCCCCGCCCTGACCCATCATGATATCCACCGGGTCGCCGGGAGTCAGGCGGATGAACAGGAAGACCAGGATCGCCACTCCCAGGACGATTGGAATGGTGACCAGGATGCGTTCCAGAATCTTGACGGCTCTCATCGCAACCTCCCGTCAATTTTCTGTGACCGGCGCTGATGAGCAGCACCGGTCACAGAGAAAGAGGGGTAGATTATCTTTACGGACCCAGGCACACATCGTGCAGGTTGATGCGGCTGTCAGCGGCGGGGGCCCAGTTCAGCACACGCGCTGAGGCGGCTTCAGCCTCATCCGGCAGGATCAAGAATACCGCCGGCACCTCATCGTATACCAATTGCTGTGCTTCGTCGTAAATTTGCTGCCTTTGAACGGGATCATTGACCGTTTCACCCAGCTTGGTCAGCTCGTCGACGCGGGCGTTGCTGTATGTCGAGAAGTTGGCGCGCCCGTACACCGAGCCTGCCTCGTAGCTGTGCCACTTGGCCTCGAAGTGCCCCACCGGGTCGAAGGCCGAGTCGCCCCAATCATCCAGGTATGCCAGGCGTTCGCCAGCCAGGAGCTGGTCGCGCACCACACTGTACTCCCAGAAACGTACGTTGGCGTCGATGCCGATCGCCCGGAACATGTCGGCGACTGCTTCGGCGAGCGAGCGGTGCTCTTCCAACGTATCAAGGGTGAAGGAGAAGGTTTGCCCGCCCTTATCCAGCAGCCCATCGCCGTTGCTGTCTGTCCATCCGGCATCTGCCAGCAGAGCCAGGGCCTGGTCGGCGTCGTAAGCATAAGGCTGGAGGCTCTTGTTGACGAAGGCGTTATGGGGTGAAAGTGGGCCGGGAAGCGCAGCGGCGCGCCCGCCATAGATCTCTTCGATGATCAGGTCTTTATCGACCGCATAGTTCATTGCCTGGCGCACGCGCACGTCATCGAAGGGGGCTTTGTTGACGTTCAGCTCCAGCCACTTGGGCTGGGTACCAACGGCGGTCTTGACCTGGATGCCGGGCGTCTGCATCAGCGTGTCGATTAACTCTGCCGGCACCGGCTGGATGATATCCACTTCGCCTGCCAGCAGGGCTGCCACACGGGTGGAGGCTTCTGGTATCACACGGAAGATTACGCCCTGAACACAGGCTGGCTCGACCGGAGCAAGGTCAGGAGCACCGCCGTAGTAGCCGTCGAAGCGCTCCAGCACCACCTCTTCCAGTCCGGGCTGGGCCGATACGAACTTGAACGGACCGGTGCCTACCGGATTTTCAATGAAACCTTGCGTGCCCACTTCTTCCAGGTAGCCCATGGGGACGATCTGCTGGTGCACAATGAGCTGCATGGCGGGGGGCCACGGACCGCTGAAGTTCATCACCAGGCTGTAATCGCCGGTCTTCTCCACCGATAGTAATGGGGCGATCAGGCCTTTGCGCGGCGATGTGTGCGGATCGGGGTACTCGATCATATTTTCCTGGATGATGCGGTCGAAGGTATAGACCACGTCGTCGGCGGTCATCTCGGCGCCGTTGTGGAAGGTGATACCCTGGCGCAGCTTGACTTCCAGGGTCTTCTCATCCACCCAGTTCATCTCCTCGGCGATTTCCAGGTGCACGCCGTTGCTGGTATCGCGCGTCACCAGCCCGTCGAACATGTTGCGGATCACCGTCTCCGCCTGGCGGCTGCGGTGATCGGCGGGGTCGAGCGAGACGGGTGCCTGGGAAAGGGCGACGATGATCGTCTGGCGCCCAGGAACTGCGGTGGGGGTGACCAGCTTCTCCACTTCGACCACTCGCTCTTCGGTCACCACGACCGTTCGCACCACCTCGACGGTCTTCTCAATTATCTGGGGCTCTGCGGGTTGGGCAGGCGCGGGTGCGCAGGCTGCGAGCAGCAGGGTCATTGGCAGCAGCAATCGGATAGTTAGGTTGAGTAAACGCTTCATAATCCTCCTCCATTCGGTAGTTGATGGTTGGATCCGGTTCCCCTCGGGCTAATTGGATTGCCATAAACACCTTCGTTTTTCTTTCTACCTCCTTTATTGATCTGTCATCCTGACCGGAGGGAAGGTTCTAGATCCTTCACTGACCGACCCTGCAGGTCGGAGCTCAGGATGACATCATGATTGTAGAATGTTAAGGTTTCACCTCGAGGCAGGCTGCAGTACTCCCTGCGTCAGGCTCTTCAATGGCAGCAACTCGCGCTTCATCACGCGCAGCGCCTGCTCGGGATTTACCCGCCCGTATAACCCGCCCAGGATGCTCACCAGGTACTGGGCATCTAACAAGACGTCTCCCTCCGGACGCAGGATGTGATCCTCGGACGGCGAGTACAGCACGCCTTCGGCGATAGCCGCCAGGTCGTGCTGGTAGCCGGGTTCGCGGTAGCGGCATTTGTGATAAATAGTGCCGCCGATCAGCAGCACGGTCACCGGCTGGTTGAAATAATTCACGCCGTACTGCAAGAAATAGGTTTCGGTTTCGTCCACATGCCCGGTGTGCTTGCCGGTGGCGACCGCCATGATCTCGCGCGCCAGGTAGGAAGTGGCGGCGTTTTCCAGCGGGGTGTTGGGCGAGGCGTGCGGATGCTGGCTAATCCAGCTCAGATAGCCATCCAGGTCCACCGCTGTCTTGCCATTGCTGCGCAGCACGAAACGCCGGAACTGGTTGTCGTCAGGAAGCATCTCGTTCGGATAGCGCTGCTCCAGGTAGCTGGCAAGCTCGCGTGCCAGGCTGCCGTCCTTGAAGCGACTCAGCTCTTTGATATTTTCGGCGTTATAGCTCAGACCGAACTTGCCCTCCACCCGGCGAAACACCAGCGGTACATTGGGCGTCTTTAAGATAGTGCGCTTGACCTTACGGCGAGCATCCTGCCCTGGGAAGACATACAGCGGGTTGTCATGCACGTTGGAATAGAAGTCGGTAGTTGCGCCGCCGATGTCCAGCGCCATGATGTTGCCCAACCCAGGCTCGCTGCCGTAGCCGTTTGCCAGCAGGTTGATCCCGCGAAAAGCGGCGCGCGGGGTTGGGATGAAAGGCGCATCCATGTATTCTTCGACCACGTCGAAGCCCTTGCCGCGGATGATCACCGTCTGGAACAGCTCGCGAATGGCTTCGTTGACCACCTCGATGTGGAAAGTGTTGATCTCCGGCATCACGTTGGGGGTCAGGCGCACATCGATGTTCCGGTAGCAGAAGATGTTGGCAATGCGCTCGCGGATGTCCTGGTTGCCGGCGTAGATCACCGGCACGCCGTAGTCGCTGTAAGTGGCGTAGCGAGCATTGCGTGCCAGCAAGCGGGCATTGTGCAGCTCGGTATAGGTGTCACCTCCCTGGTCGGTGCCGCCTGCCAGCAGGATGATCTCAGGCTGGTCAACTTCATAGATATGGCGTGCCTGTTCGGGCGTGAGCTGTCCTTCGTATGTACCGACCAGCTTTGCGCCGGCGGTGAGCGCCGCCAGCTCGGCGGCAAAGCCAGACTCTTCCTTCACCAGGGAAACCGTGACCATCTTCAGGCCGCCTTTGGCGCTGGAGCAGGGCAGGCGCACGGCGAACTCGCGCATCTTGGCAGATAGGGGTTTCCAGTCTCCACTCTCGCGGCAGGCCTCCAGCACGCCAAGACCATCCGCCAGGCCAACGCGGATGTCGTCGACTGTGGTCGGTTTATAGTGCAGCTCGAAGGTTTCCTGGCGGGTGTTGAAGATGCCCACCTTGGTGTAGGTGCTGCCGAAATCTACCACCAGAATTTTCTCGTCTGCCAGTCCGGTAACGCCGATTTGCTTGCGGAAGCTGGTGACCGAATCTTCGTCGACGCGTTCTTCTTCGGCGTCGTCGGAAATGAAGCTGGCATCGTCTGCGCGGGTGACGTCTTTGTAGAAGTACCAGGGGTAGGTCTTGCGCACCAGGTCGACGCGCTCCATCTCGCTGTAGACTTTAATTCCATTCCATTCTTCAGTGCGGCACATACCGTTGATAACTTTGGTGCGGCAGGCGCCAGCCATCTCGTAGCGCCGGTCCACCACCGTGATGTGCGGTCCCTGGAACAAGCCGATCTGCAGCGCCAGGTCGAGTGTATCACCGGCGATCAATCCGCAAATGCCAGTGGGGTAGTTGGCTTCATCGATGAGGCTGAGCAGCATGGTTTCGTAGTTCTGCTCGCGATCGACTTTCGGTTCTTTAGCCCAGTCATCGAAGTTCTCCGGGCGGATAGGGCCTTCATAGCCGCCAATGATGGCGGCGTGCAGAAGGTTGTACATGGCGCCCTGCTTAAGCTCTTTGATGCGCTCCATTACCACCGGGTCCGACCAAATATCGGGGACGTTGCCCTTGGCGAAGTCCCAGCACACTTGCTTGACGATCTCACAGGATTCGATGATGTCATCGGCGCTGGCCTCATGGTGAGCTTCGGAGTGAGTGACCACGTGGAGAATATCGGGCTGCATATAAAGCTGCGTGTAGATGCCAAAAGCCAGGTGCCCTTTGGCCTGGTTCAAGTTAGGCGGGAAGGATGGCAGCCCCGAGCGAGTCTGGCGCAGGATGCGAAAATCGAAATGCTTGTTGAGCGGGGCTGCCAGCTCGTAGGCGGCTTTCATCTTCGCCAGATCGTCCATGGCGGATATTTCCGGCGGCAGCTCGAACATCATCTGCATAACGTAGTTCTTGATGCCCTTCTTCAAGGCGATCACCGCGCAGAGCACATGATCGGTGACCTGCATATCATCGGATGCATAGCGCAGCCCCCATTGGTGCGGGTCGTTGATCTCCAGCGGTTTGCCGATCGATGCCCAATACTCTATAGTGCGGAAGTGTTCGTCGAAGCCGTCGCGGATGCTGATCGGGCCGCGCCCATCCAGCTCGTTGTAGAAGAAGATCGGCACTGCCGGGAAACAAATGTTGAGGTGGTCTTCCCACAGATGGGCCAGGGTGATCAGCTCGTCGGTGCCGGTATAAATGCGCGTCATGGGGAAATTGCCGCGCTGAGAGGCGGCCTTCAAGCGCTGCAGATCTTCTACGGTGCGGATGGGCGCTCCGCCCTGTCCGGCAAGGTATTTGCTGGGGTCTTCCTCACCGCGGATGAATTTTGCCAGCAGCTCCTGGGAGGTCTGGTCGGGGGCCAGCGAGACGATCTCGAAGGCTTCGGCCTCGGCCAGCTTCTCGATGGCTGCAACGGTAGGCTCGATGGTCCCGGCGGCAATGCCGATATGCGCACGGATGATCGGGCGATTCTCACGCTCTCGCACCTGGCGGATGCGTTCGACCAGGAAGTCGGACCAGGGATTTTCTTTGCGGACGTGCATAGTGGAGCGGCGTTGGGCAAAGGCGTCCAACTCCTCCATGGTCACGAAATCATCTACTACCAACTCGAAGAAACCCTGGAAGTGTTCGTTGTGGCGATATTCTTCGGCGATCTTCTCCAGGTCGAAGTGGCGCTCTTCGTCGCGGATGAAGCGGTCTTCTTCAAGGGGGATGCCGGTCATGGCGCGTACCAGGTTGGCTGCCGGGCGCAGCCCGCCGAAGCTGTAGCGAATGCCTGAATCGCGCGGGTGCAGGCCGAATTTTGCAGCTTCCTCGATGAATTCCCCGACCAGCTTGTCCACGTGCAAGTCACCCAAGCGCATGGAAACCCCCACTACTTCGGGGCGCGCCTCGCGCACTTTGTTGATCACTTCTCGAATCGGCACCGCAGGGCCGAGCTTGACCGAAACGTAGCCCAGGTTCATATCCTGCATCCAATCGGCGAAGTTTTCCACCCCCAGGTTGTGTACGCACTTGCCGATTGCGCCAACCATCACCCGTCGTTTTGGGGTGCTGCCGCTCTTCTTCCGGGATGAATTATTGTTTTTTTTCGCCATAAGGCTCTTCCTCCTCAAGCATTGTTTCTAAAAGCTGTTCCAAAGAATTGATGCCGTAGCGCTGCGGGGAGCGGCAGTTGTAAATGTCTTTTCCTTGCAGCTTCCCATCCACCAGCAATTCTTGCCCGAGGCGTGCCTGTGCCCAGGACATAACCTCGTCGATCTGTGGGGTGGGCACGCCAGCAAGTTCGGCGATGCCGCGCGCCGCCGCCAGGGCGTAAGGCACATCTTCCGAAAGGTAGCGCGCCTGGAAATCTGGCGCAAGCCCGTCCTCGCTTTGCCACACCGGGGCTTTTAATCCCAGATAGCTGCGATTGCTGTTGAACGCCGCCTGAAGACTGCTGCTGTCGCGAATGTCGCTGCCATAGGATAGCTCCAGCCACTCGCTCAACGGCCGCACCGCCGACAGATCGAGGTGGGGAAAGCGGCTTTGCAGCACCCGGCACACGGACTGGACCTCGTCGCTCATCGCCTGCAGCACACCTGCAGTGAAGGCGTCTACTGCCTGGTAGAAGAGCGGAGCTTCTGACAGAGGAGCGCCATCCCAATCATGGAAAAGACCGTACATAATGCCTGGATGGATGATCTGCCCGGTGCCAGCCAGGGTGAGGCTCAGGAAGTTAGCGATGGACGATACCTGCAGCCCGAGCAGCGTGGTGAGCGACTGGGCAATGGGAGCTGCCTGTTCGGGAGGGGAAGCTGCCAGATCCACCCTGGCCTTGGTGCCCAGCACCTGCACGCTCTGTCCAAACCGCTGGATGCGGCAGGCCCACGGCAGGGTTTGCAGGCCGAATAGAATGGTTTGACCGGCTGCCTGTCTCAGCGCATCCCTGGCACACAGGTCGAAGGCGCCGCGTGCCGGCAGCGCTCCCAACCAGACGCCGGGCTGCAGGTGAGGCGCAAGCTGTCTCAGCACATTTTCGTGGGCGAAGGCAGGCAGCGCCAGCAGCACGAGCTGTGCCTGGGAAGCGACCTCCTCAGGGCTGCTGCTAACCAGCCGCGGCCGTCCCAGCAAGTCGCCCTCGCGGCGGCGCACGAGCATACCTCCGTGCTGCGCCAATCCGTCGCGCCAGCGATCCGCCTCCTCCGGGAACGAGAGGTAAACATTGATATCATGTTCAGGCCGGGAAGCCAAGAGCCCAGCCAGGGTATGGGCAGCGTTGCCGCCGCCGCAGATCAAGATATGCACGCTTACTCCAGGTGTAAAAGATCGTTTTCGCGGTAGGCGCTGTCGACGCGTTTCAATGATTCGAGCGTTTGTTCCGGCAGGCGGTAGGACAGAGAGGCGATGATGACATTGAGCAGAGACATCAGTGCAGCGGCAGAGAGGCTGTGGGCCACGCCTTCGGTAACTACTTCGAAGGCAAAATCGGCAGTCGCTGCCAGCGGGGAGACGATGGAGTCGGTGATGGCGATGATCTGCGCGCCGACGCTGCGCGCTTTGCGCACTGCGCTGACGGTCGAGCGCACGTAACGCCACAGATCGATTGCTACCAGCAGATCACCCTGGCGCAAGCCGGCCAGATCGGAGGCCAGTGAAAGCCCTTCATTGGCGTTTTGACGCGCATCCAGCCCGATGATCTTCAGGGAGTGGGTCAGAAACACTACCGCTGAAGAAGACAATCCCGTACCAACCACCAGAATACGCTGCGCCTGCGCCAGCGCCTGAACGGCAGCATCCAGTTTATCTTCCGACAGATTGCGCGCAGTGCGCTGGATATTATTGATGTCAGTCTGGAAGACTGTCTCCGGCATGCCATTGGCCTCTTGTGGCGACGCGAGGTGCGACTTGATGCGGTCCATTGCACGCAGGTAGCTGGGCAGCTCAGCCCGGATGGAGCGCTGCATCTCGGGATAGCCCTCGTACCCAAGGGTTTGGGCAAAGCGCACCACGGTGGCAGCGCTGGTGCCCGTCCTTTCCCCGGCCTGGTGGGCAGAAGCAAAGGACATATAGTATTTGTTGTTCAAGATGAAGCGCGCCAGGCGTTTATGCTTTGGGCTAAGCTGACCGTGAAGCTGTGTGATGCGATCATCGATTCTTTGGCTGAACGGTGATATCTCCACAGCTTTAGTTTACACTCGGTTTGTAATTAATGCAATAACTGTTTCATATTAAACGTTATTGTATCAATCATTTCATAAATTACAGATGGCACTAGCGAATGGATAATTTCTCTCGCTAAACATCTTGATCTATACAGATTTGCAAGCTTTCTGCATTGAAAACCCGGGAAAACGGTGATTGTCTTAAAATACACTTAATAATTTCAGCTTCGTTGCAAAAATATATCCGGAAACATATTTCAGGTCTAGAAACCCTGGTGCATGGCGAGTGGAAAACATGCAGC
This sequence comes from Anaerolineales bacterium, assembly GCA_041736465.1. Classification (GTDB taxonomy): domain Bacteria; phylum Chloroflexota; class Anaerolineae; order Anaerolineales; family UBA4823; genus JAJUJL01. The sequence continues at coordinate 23,547 of JBGSTO010000382.1, forward strand.
CGGGAGAGAATATTGCAAGCCGGGATTAGGTGCATATGAATAACCGCAGATTGTTTGTCTTTCCGTTGATCACCGTTGTTTTGGCTGCCATGTTGTTCTCGAATGTGCAATTAGGCAGGGCGCTCAATCCGCCAGCACTACAGACTTTCTACCTGCCATTATCCGAAGACAATATGCTGCAGTGGCTGGTGGACAACTATGGCGCAGCCCCGTTGAGTCCGATGCGCTCCATCACGGCGGTGGCGATTGGCACCAACAATACCCACGTATACTATGATCAGTGGGAAGATGGCGGTTACGATGCCGACATCGCCAATCCTGGGGCCAACGTTTACCATGCGGTCACTAATCCCGCCGGCACACAGATCTGGGGGGATGGGGTGCTGGCAAATGGCTGCCCGCCTGCCCTGAACAACCAGCCCAACCCTTGCCATGTGCCTACGGATGACCGTCTGCAGCGCGGAGAGGTGATCACGCTCGACAACTGGGTGATCATCAACGGCGCTTCGGGATCCTACTCACGCAACCCGGCGCAAATTTTCTATGATGGCCGCGATAAGATCGGTGTGACCCTGCCGACAGCGGTCACGCGCGCGCTGTGGCCTTCGGGCGCCGGATCCCTGGTGGCAGACGCCCAGGGCATCATGCCCACTGAGCTGTGGGGCACTGCCTACATCTCACCGGTTGGCGAAAATATTGCCGTCACGGGTCAGAGCTACCAGGACGTGCGCCTGCTGATCATCGCCGGCGAGGGTGGAGCAACCATCGATGTGGATGCGAACGCGGATGGCGATGCCAATGATGCCAACGACCACAATGACTACGCCATGCTCGAAGGCGACCGCTTGCTGGTGGATGGTGTCAATGCTGGCGCGACTGTGGACGTTGTCGGCGGCAACCCGGTGCAGGTTAGCTTGCTGACGGCGGATACTGGCTCGACGTACGAGAACCGCTTCTACGCCCTCATCCCATCCAGCAATTGGACCAGCGAGTACTATACGCCGGTGGGCACGCCTGCTGGGAGTACCGCCTGCACCAATGTGTGGATCTTCAATCCGAATCCCACGTCTATAAATGTGAACTACACGCTGGGTAACGGTAACACCGGTACGATCAACAACATCCCCTCGAAAGTGGCGGTCGGTTCACCGGATATTCCGGATGGATACGGCGCCCGTTTCTATAATGCCAATGGTCAGGTGTTCTTGCCTGTCTCGATGACTGACTGCTCCAACTCGACCTCAGGCGATATTTACGACTGGGGCACCGAGCTGTACCCTATCGATCAGCTCTCGCCGGAAATCCTGGTTGGCTGGGCGCCAGGCTGCACCAACGAGAGCGACATCGGCATGTGCCGCGAGGAAGACGGCAGCCCTGCCAACCGCTACAGCCGCAGCGTGGTATGGGTGACCCCATTGACGAACACAACCCTGTACGTGGACACCGACGGCTCGGGCATCAACTGCTCGGCTGTCCCATCCCCCAGCGGGGCGGAGCAGGTCATCCCGGTAAACGCCTTACAGGCGGCGCGCATCGATGACGACCCGACCACGATCAACAACGTGCGCCACGAGTTCGCAACTGCAAACTACACCACTAACGGACCGAATAACACTCAGAACTGGGCTACTGCCTGGACAGAAACTGGCGAGACGACCAGCCCGACTGGCGGCGCCATTCGCATCAATACCACAGCGGATGTGCTGCGCTTCCAGGATTCGGGTGGGGTAGACGAAGCCGAGCGCAGCATCCAGCGCACTGCCAACCTGAGTGGGCAGGTCTTCGCCCGCTTCAGCTTCCGGTTGCAGTCGGCTGGCACTATCGCCGCCGACGACCGCCTGGCAGTGGACGTATCGGCGGATGGCGGCGCAAGCTGGTCCAACCTGGCAGTCTACAATTCCGCCGTTGCCACCCAACGCGTCGAAGTCTTCAATATCTCCAATTTTATTGCCAGCACCACCACCATCCGCTTCCGCTTTGTGGATGGCGTTGAAGCCGGCGAGACCTGGTCGATCGACAATGTCAACATCCAGTACACCCCTGCTGGCGATTTCGATATGACCGGCGCGTATATCCGCACCTGCGATGACACTCGCATTGCTGCCGCTTTCGGGCAAAACCCTGGGTACAGCGGAAACAGCGACAACGAGGCGATGGACCTGGGTATGGGCGTGCCGCCGTATGGCTCTTCCATTACCCTTAAAAAAGTCGCCGACCGCAGCTACGTCGCCCCGGGCGACCTGGTAACCTACACCTACGAGGTCAAGCTGCGCCTGACCTACAGCACGGTGGTGAATAACGTCGAGGTGGACGATGACCGGTGCTCGCCGGTGGTCTACCAGTCCGGCGATGGGGGGAACCCTGGCTACCTGGATCCGGGTGAAGTGTGGACATTCACCTGCAGCACCCGGCTGTACGCCGAAACCACCAATACAGCGCTGGCATACGCCTTCTACGGTCCGGATCGCATCCGCAGCAGCCCCGACCAGGCGACTGTGAAACTGGCCAGCTCGCTGGGTGATTTTGTGTGGGTGGATGAAGACGGCGACGGCGACCAGGATGCCGGCGAGCCTGGCATCTCCAACGTACGGGTTACGCTGGTAGGAACGGACCTGGACGGCAACCCGGTCAACCTGACCACCTATACCGACATCAACGGGCGCTATGTCTTCAGCGCAGTACCACCTGGCGATGCTGCGGGGTACACTATCTCCGTGGATCCCGGCAGCCTGCCAACGGGATTAGCCGCCAATCCCACCTACGATGAAGACGGAACCAGCACAGCCCATACCACCAGCGTCCTCCTGGGCTCCGACCTGGAATACATGACTGCCGACTTTGGCTATAACTGGGCTTCGGTCACTGACACCAACAGCAACAGCGGCGCGGGAATGATCGGCGACCGGGTGTGGAGCGATGCCGATGGAGATGGCAGGCAGGATCCGGGCGAACCCGGTCTGTTCGGCGTCACGGTCGAGCTGCTCACCGCCGGCGTGGACGGGCTGTTTGGCACCACCGATGACGTCCTGGCAGGTAGCACGACCTCCGGCTATGACGGCAGCTATGCCTTCGATGGCTTGCCCACAGGAGCATACGCGGTGCGCATCCCAGGTGTGCCAGCTGGCTATAGTCAGACCGGCGATCCCGACCAACCCGGCTTCCAGTGCACCATCTGTGATGGGCGTACGACCGCCCCCATCCTGCTCTCTCCGGGCGACGTATACCTGAATGCCGACTTCGGCTTGCAGCCGGACGTCGCTACCGCCGCCGTGATCGGAGATACCCTGTGGGTCGACGCTGACCATGATAACCTGCCAGGCGCCGGAGAGCCTCGGCTGGCGGGTGTATCGGTCTCTTTGATCCGCGACCTGAATGCCAATGGTCAGTGGGATGCCGGCGAGCCCATCATCGCCACAGATATCACCGATGGCAGCGGCGCATATGCCTTCACCGGAGTGCCGGTTGGCGACGGCGATGGCACGGATGACTACCTGATATGGGTAAACGATGCTGCCAACGTTCTGTACGAGCTAGCTGCCACGTACGATTTCGATGGCGCCGATCCTGCTGCTGGCGTGGCGAGCGGCCTGGGAATCAGCGCCGCCAGCGACTTGACCCCCGCCGGTGATGACCAGCAGGACTTTGCCTACGCTCCGAAGGGGCACGACAGTGGCGAAGGGTTCATCGGCGACACGCTGTGGTACGACTGGAACGGCAGCACCAACTTCGACCTAGGCGAGGGGCTGGAAGGTGTGCTAGTCAGCCTGCTGGATGCAACCGGCAGCGTGGTTGCCCAGGCGCGCACCAATGAATTGGGTCGGTACTTCTTCGGCGGGCTGGCGGTAGGAGATTACACTGTCGAAGTAGAAACCACCACCCTGCCCAACTACGGCGTCGGACTGGCTAACTTCGTTGATCCGGACGGTGGCGGTGACAGCGTGGCTAATGTGACCATCGGCGGCAGCTATCCGCTTGCCAACCTGGATCAGGATTTTGGCTACACCACCGCGGCTGCGCCAAACAGCGTGGGCGGCACGATCTGGAATGATGCCAACGCCGATGGGGCTCAAGACACCGGTGAAACACGGCTCTTCGCTGGCGTCTCCGTTGCTCTCTACACCGACAGTAACGACAATGGCGTATGGGATGCCGGCGACATGCTGGTAGGCACAACTGCCACCGATGGCACCGGGAATTACGCGTTCTATAATCTGCCGGACGACACCTACTTCGTGGATGTGACCGATGAGGATCATACCCTGAACGGCGCCTGGCATACGCTCGGAGCACAGGCAGAAAGCGACGACGGGCAGTCCAAAGCCGACTTCTACACCATCAACCTGTCCGGCGGCGAGGCGCGCACCACGGTTGACTTCGGCTACTACACCGACCCGGCCGAGATCGGCAACCTGGCCTGGCTGGATCGCAACGGCGATGGCGTGCAGGATACGGGCGAACCCGGCATCCAGGGCGTGGAAGTGACGCTGACCGTCACCTACCCTGATGCCAGCGTGGTGACGGTCAAGACCCTGAGCGGGCTAGGCGGCGCATACAGCTTCGCCAACCTGCTGCTCGACGAGGACTTCGACGGCGCCGGCGGCGGCGAGCCGGTTTACGTGGTCAGCGCGGCCATCCCACCGGGGATGACGGCTTCTCCGGAGAACGAACCGGGGGTGGGCGATCAAATCGACGGCGACTCGGATGGCGCAGATGAAACCGCCAGCGTGGTGCAGGGCGAGATCGATACTTCCTACGACTTCGGTTTCTCCGGTGGCACCGACCTGGGCGACCTGCCGGATGGCATCGGTGGGCTTTCCAGCTACCCAACCCTGTTTGCGGCTGGTGCTGCGCACGTCGTTTACCCGGATGGGGTAGACCCGGACAGCAATCCGGACACCACCGGTGGCATACCAGCAGTCTGGCTGGGCGCCAGCCTGGACACTGATCTGGATGGGCAGCCGACTGCCATGGCGACCGGCGACGGCAACGATGAGGACGCCCTGCAGCTCGCCAGCAGCGGCTGGGTGGCGAACGGCTCATCTGCTGCCACGATCACGCTGAACAGCAGCGAGGACGGCGCGAATGTGTATTACGCGTTGTGGATTGACTGGGGAGACGACAGTAGCTTCGACGACGCCGATGATGGGTTCTACGCTGGCTCACAGGTGGTGAGTGGGCCAACTCAGGTGATGGTAAGCGTGAGTGTGCCCGCCAGCTATGCCGGCAATACACCGGTGTATCTGCGGCTGCGGGCCTACACCGCACCGCTGCAGCGCTCAGATAGCGCCGGTACGCTGATTAACGGCGAGGTGGAAGATTACCGGGCAGCGTTCTATCCGACCGCCATCCGCCTGACGCGCCTCAACGCCAGAGCAGGCTCCGACTCGCTTCCCTTGCTGCTGCTCTTCGCGGCGCTGATGCTGACAGGCGTATCAACCGTCCGCCGGCGCAGGTAAATTATCTAACAGACCTGGGAGGGTGGGTGGGGAGGGTGCACATGCTGTGCGCCCTCCCTCGTTTTATCTACTCTTCTTCGCCGCCGGTGGTCGCCGGCGCCTGATCTTTGGGCACAAAGTACACGTCGGTAGGCCTGAGCTTGCTGTTGCGCAGGAAGCGCGGCTGCACTTGCATGCCGATCCAGCTCAGGTCGGCAGCCATCGGGTCCATGCCCATCAGGCGGGTGAGCAGCAGGGTGTTCACTCCCTCGAACTCGACCAGCGCCAGCACGTAGGGCGTCTCGGGTAAAAATTCCTCAGAGCCGAAATGGCACACTGTGAAGGCGTGCACGCGCGCCGGGCGATCGGTAATATCCACCCAAATGGTCTCATCGCCGGAGTACATGTCGTGGCCGCGCGGCGTGGCATAGGTGTAACCGCTGACCACGTCTTTGTTCGCCAGTAAACGCTTGTTGGTCAGTGCGGCAAACCAGGGGCTATCCTGCCCGTAAGAGTGCAGATAGGTGATTTGGTAGGGGTGTTCGACCAGGATGGGCTGCTGCTGCTTGAGCTGCGCCAGAGAGGCTTCATCCAGCTTCTTTGGGAAGGGCAGGTTGTGGACGATTGCCCCGCCCATGCTTTCCGGGCGTCGGTTGGGTTGTTTGGTCATGGCATCCTCCTTCAATCCTGGCGTTCCAAAACGCTGACGGTCACATAGGTGCCGGTGCCGGCGTGCGAGTGGATGGCACCGCGCCGTGCATCCTTGAGCTGCAGGGTGCCGTCTTTGAAGTGGTCGGCAACGCTGTTCTGCAGCTGCCACAGGGCAAATACGCCTTGCATCAAGCCGGTGGCGCCCACCGGATGCCCGCAGGCGATCAGACCGCCGGAGGGGTTGACGGGGCACACCGGCTGATCTCGCAGGTCAAGACCGTAATCGATGCCCGGCATGAAAGCCTTGCCTGAGGCAGCAAAATCGCCGCCCTCGCCGTAGCGGCACAGCCCCAGGTCCTCGTAGGTCTGGATCTCGCTGGAGGTGTAGGCATCGTGCAGCTCGATGAAATCCAGCTCGTTCAGCGGATCGGTAATTCCAGCCATTTTATAGGCCATATTCCCGGCAGTGCGCCCGGCGCGGAAGGAGTGCACGCCCGGGTAGCGCGTGCCGTGATCCCACAGGCGGCGGTAATAGGCGCGTGTCTCTTCTGACTCGCGTTCCTGCACCGTGGAATAATCGCGCATGAACTCGTCGTAATCCACGTGCGGGCGGTCGGACATGCGCATCGCGTCCGTGCCGCGCCCGATGCCGCT